>NZ_JAQOSR010000072.1:0-41264 GCF_046718885.1 Bradyrhizobium sp. UFLA01-814
AGTCTCGTGGGCTCGGAGATGTGTATAAGAGACAGCCATCATCCTGGCCTATCTGTTTTGCGTTCTCGCGCCGTCCTTCGCGCTCGCATTCGGGGCGCCGTTTCCGTGCCTGACCGATGAGGTCCAGCCGGCTGCCGCGGCGCATGTGCACGCGGCGTCGATGCCGATGGCGCATGCCGAAGGCGTCGCGCACGATCATGCCGCCCACGATCATGGCGGCATGCAGATGCATCAAGCGGCCGATGATGCTGCGCCGCCTGCGAAGCACAGCCACGATGGCAAGACCGCACCGGGGCCGTGCTGCGCGTTGATGTGCGTATCGGCGCTGCCGGCCGATCTTCCCTTCGTCGCAACGCCCTTGCACCCGATCGCCACGCGCCTTTGCGAGGCTCGTCAGAGCTTGCGGAGCGAGGCGCCGGCGCGCCTCTATCGTCCCCCCATCGCCTGATCTTTCGCTGACATCGTGGCTGCGCCGCGCGCACGCGGGCGCATGCCGATTGCTCATCTGATGATCGGGACAGATCCATGTATTCGCATCTCGGGGCGAGGCTCGCCGCCGTGGCCACCAGGCTTGGCTTGCGCGCGCCACCCACATTGCTGCCGCGGATGGCCGCCGCCATCCTCGCATCTGCGCCGCTGGCCGGCTGCATGGCCGACGGCCGGCCGGTTGCGGTCGCAAGCGATCCGGCGAACCCGGCGGCGGGGACGGCCGGCGTCGGCTACCGCCCGACGATCACACCCTACAGCAGCCTGCGTCCGGCGACGCCGCTGCCGTGGCGCGAGCGCAATGACGGCGTGACGCCGCCGGCCAGTTCGACGTCGGATCGGTAGGAGGGCGCCATGCGATATCCGGCCATCGCGCCGATCCTGCTGCTGACATCCGCGCTCGCGGGATGCGCGTCGTTCTCGCCCGACAGCGGCATGGGCGTCGTCTCCGAGGTGACCGAGCAGGCGATCGGCAAGGACGTCGCCTTCGTTCGCAGCGGAGAGGGGGCCGCGAGCGTCGACGCCGCGGTGAAACGGCTGCTCGCGCGCAATTTGACGGCGGATGCCGCCGTGCAGGTCGCGCTCTTGAACAACAAGGGGCTGCAGGCCGCCTATAACGAGCTGGCGCTGGCGGAGACCGATTACGTCGCCGACAGCCTGCCGCCGAACCCGACCTTCTCGGTCTCCCGCATCACCGGAAACGGCGCCAGCGAGGTCGAGCGGCAGGTGGTCGGCGACATCCTCGCGCTCGCGACCCTTCCGGCCCGCTCAGAAATCGCGCGCGAGCGCTTCCGCCAGGCGCAGCTCAAGGCTGCGCTCGCCACCTTGCGGCTTGCCGCCGAGGTGCGGCGCAGCCATGTCGCGGCGGTGGCCGCGAACGAGACGGTCGCGCTGCTGACGGATGCGAAGGCAACCGCGGAGTCAACCGCGCAGCTCGCAAAAAAGCTCGGCGAGACCGGCGGTATGAACAAGCTCGACCAGGCCCGCGAGCAGGTGTTCTACGCCGAGATCACCGCCGACCTCGCCAGCGCGCGGCAGAATGCGGCGAGTTCGCGCGAGCGGCTGGCGCGGCTGCTCGGATTGTGGGATGGCGATCTCGGCTTCCGGATTCCGGACCGGCTGCCGCCGCTGCCCAAGCGGCCGCTGGAACAGCCGTCGATCGAGATCGCCGCGGTCGGTCACCGCGTCGATCTGCAGATCGCGCGGATGGAAATCGTCGCGCTCGCCAAGGCGCTCGATCTCACCGAGGCGACGCGCTTCGTCACGCTGCTCGACGTCGCCGGCATCGACAGGCGGACGCAGGATCCCGAAGGCCCGCCGTTCAGGGAGCGCGGTTTCGACGTCCAGTTCCAGATTCCGATCTTCGACGGCGGCGAGGTGAGGGTACGCCAGGCGGCGGAGACCTACCGCCAGGCGATGAACCGCCTGACCGAGAAGGCGATCAACGTCCGCTCCGAGGCGCGCGATGTCTACCGCGTCCACCGCTCGACCTACGACATCGCGCGCCACTACCAGCGCGAGGTGCTGCCGTTGCGGCAGATCATCACCGAGGAGATGCAGCTGCGCTTCTCCAGCATGCAGGTCGACGTGTTCGCGCTTCTGACCGAAGCGCGGCAGCGGCTCGCCTCACTGCGCGCGGCGATCGACGCCAAGCGCGACTTCTGGCTGGCGCAATCCGAGCTGCAGACCGCGATCAACGGCGGCGGCGCGGCCGGCGCAGCTTCGACACCGTCTTCCATCGCCTCGGCCGCGCAGCCCGCGGCCGGCGGCGGTCATTGAATGGAGCAGCACATGTTTTCACGACGAGGATTTCTCGGCAGCGCGGCGCTGGTCACGGCAAGCGCGGTCAGCGGCCGCGTCCAGGCCGCCGCCATTCCGGAAGCGCCGACCATGGACAAGGTGGTGATGCAGCCGCCGCTGCATCCCACCAGCGGGCCCGACTACCGGCCGGTCGTCACGCTCAACGGCTGGTCGCTGCCGTGGCGGATGAACGGCGACTGGAAGGAATTCCATCTCGTCGCCGAGCCCGTGGTGCGCGAATTCGCCGACGGCATGAAGGCCAATCTCTGGGGCTATAACGGCCAGGCGCCGGGGCCGACCATCGAGGCGGTCGAGGGCGACAAGGTCCGCATCTTCGTCACCAACAGACTGCCGGAGCACACCACGGTGCACTGGCACGGCATGATCGTGCCGTCAGGCATGGACGGCGTCGGCGGGCTCAACCAGCCGCACATCAAGCCGGGCAAGACCTTCGTCTACGAGTTCGAGATGAAGAACAGCGGGACCTTCATGTACCACCCGCATTCCGACGAGATGGTGCAGATGGCGATGGGCATGATGGGCATGTTCATCGTGCACCCGCGCGATCCGGCGTTCCGTCCCGTCGACCGCGACTTCGTCTTCATCATGAGCAGCTACCTCATCGACCCCGGCACCTATCTGCCGAAGGTCAACGAGATGACCGATTTCAACATGTGGACCTGGAACGGCCGCGTCTATCCCGGCATCGATCCGATGCCGATCCGGCTCGGCGACAGGATCCGCGTGCGGATCGGCAACCTGACCATGACCAACCATCCGATCCATGTGCACGGGCACAATTTCGCGGTGACCTGCACCGACGGCGGCTGGGTGCCGGTGTCAGCGCAATATCCGGAAACCACGACCGACGTGCCGGTCGGCGCGGTCAGGGCGTTCGACATGCTCGCCGACAATCCGGGCGACTGGGCGTTCCACTGTCACAAGTCGCACCACACCATGAACGCGATGGGCCACGACATGCGCAACTTTATCGGCGTGTCGCGCCAGGATCTGGCGAAGGCGGTCGGCAAACTCGCGCCCGACGCGATGGTGATGGGATCGACCGGCATGGCGATGGGCAACATGGAGATGCCCGCGCCCGACAACACGCTGCCGATGATGACCGGCACCGGACAATTCGGGCCGATCGAGATGGGCGGCATGTTCACGGTGATGAAGATCCGCCAGGGGCTCGGCCGCGACGATTACGCCGACCCCGGACCGTACAAATATCCGGCGGGCACGGTTGCCTATGAGATCGAGGCGCCGGCCGCCGAGCCCGCGCGCCAACCGCCGGCGGCGCCCGAGCAAAAAGCGAAGCCATCGATGAAGGGAATGAAGATGTAGCGGACCCAGCTCACTCACCAACAACAAGCATCAAACACAAAAATGGAGAATCCAGTGAAGCAACTCACCAGCATCGGCGTCGCGCTGATCGCGCTGTCGGTAACCGCCGCGCCGTCGCGCGGCCACGAGAAGCACGGCCACGAATCCTATTCGGCCGGCGAGCCCGGCGATCCGAGCAAGCCCTCGCGCACGGTCGAGGTCGAGATGAAGGAGATGGAGTTCACGCCGTTCCGCATCGAGGTCAAGCGCGGCGAACAGATTCGCTTCGTGATCCGCAATGCCGGCACCGAGGATCATGAATTTCTGCTCGCGACCACCGAAGAGAATTTGAAGCATGCCGAAGTGATGAAGAAGCATCCGCATATGGAGCATGACGATCCGAACGGCGTTCGCCTCGCACCGAAGAAGAGTGCGGAGATCGTCTGGAAATTCACCAAGGCCGGAACGTTTGAATATTCCTGCCTGATCCCGGATCACCGCGACTACGGGATGACCGGCCGCGTCATCGTGAAATGAAACCAGCAACGAAAGAAAGCACAACAACCATGAACAGGATCATCCGGATCGCGGGCGCGGCCTCGCTTGCGCTGGCGTTGACTTGGAGTGTGCCTTGGGGCGCTGTTTTCGCGCAGGGCGCCGATATCGATGGCGAGGTCAAGAAGATCGACGAGGGCGCCGGGAAGATCACGCTCAAGCACGGCCCGGCCAAGAGCCTTGGCATGGACGCGCCGATGACGATGGTCTACCGCGTCAAGGATCCGGCACTGCTGAAGCAGGTCAAGGTCGGCGACAAGGTCCGGTTCGAGGCCAAGGAGGGCGACGGCGGCTACACCGTCACCGCGATCCAGAAGGCGAAGTGAGGCGACGGCCCGCATCAACAGGTTGGGCTGTCGGCTGAACCCAGCCGGCGGCCCTTGAATCCGCGACGCATGATCGCCAGAGCTGTTCCAGACGGATCGGCTTGAATGGCTTGCGTGGCAGGCCTTATCCTGTCGTCTGGAAGGACGAGCCATGAACGATTGCTGCGGGCAGAAGACGACCGAATGCTGCGCACCGCCGCGGCTGACGCTGCCGATCAAGGCCGGCGTGCGGGCAGGGGACCGCGATCGCGCGGCCGATTCGTGCGGCTGCTCAGGCGGCGTTCCGGTCTTTGACGGTCTCGATCCGCGCTACAAGCGCGTGCTCTGGACGGTCATCGGCTTCAATGGCGCGATGTTCCTGACCGAGATGATCGCGGGGCAGCTTGCCGGATCGCAGGCGCTCAAGGCCGATGCGCTCGACTTCCTTGCCGATACGGTCACCTATGGACTGAGCCTTGCGGTGATCGGCGCCAGCCTGCGTGTGCGCGCCTCCGCCGCGCTGCTGAAGGGCGCGTCGCTGAGCTTGATGGCGTTGTGGGTATTCGGCTCGACCGTCTACCAGACGTTCGTGCTCGGCGTACCGAAAGCCGAGGTGATGGGCGCCATCGGCATGTTGGCACTCGCGGCCAATCTAGGCTCGGTTCTGCTTCTGCTGCCGTACAAGGACGGCGACGCCAATGTCCGCTCGGTCTGGCTCTGCTCGCGCAACGACGCGATCGGAAACCTCATCGTGATGGCGGCTGCTCTCGGCGTGTGGGGATCGGTCTCGGCCTGGCCTGATCTTGCCGTCGCCGCCGTGATGGCGATGATATTCCTCACCTCGTCGGTGCAAATCCTGCGGCAGGCATGGACCGAGTATCGCGAGGCGGCGCTACGCAGCCCGTCAGCGGCGCATGGCTGATGAGGCCGCAAGATAGGCCGCGCCAGGGCAGAAATTTGCCGCGCATTTACCTTAAATGATGGCTCCGGGGGAACGTCCGTGGCAGCGGCGCGTTGCTGTGCATCATTCGCGCACAGAAGGCCCCCTCAATGACAATCAACGCGGCAATACTGATGGCGGCATTGGTGCTGTCGGGAACCGTGTTGGCGCAAAGCTCCGGCCCTTCGGCCGGCTCGGCGGGGGCCGGGCAGGCCGCCAATGTGACCACCACCGGTCAGGCGCTGAACAGCGCCAAGAAGACCGGCGACAGCGGGCCGCCGGTGGAGAAGGCCGCGCGTCCGGCAAAGCCGGATGCCGGCGCTGCTGCGGGCAACACGGTGGGGGCGAGCCGCCCGCCAAAGCCCGATCGTCGCCTCGAGCATTATCCGTAATCACCCTCGTAATCCTGGGGACGTCACCGGGTCTGGGCCGGTTCGGGCGGCATCAGTCATGATATCGTCATGCCGCATCGGCTAGCCAAGGCGTTTGGCTGAAACGCGGTGGACAGGTTCATGGCGGGGAAGAACCGGGCCCAATTCCCGGGAATGGATCGGCACACCGCCGGAGTGCTTCTTGTCCTTGCCGTGGCGCAAGTGTTCGGCTGGGGGATCCTCGGTCTGCCGGCCATTGCCGGTAACCGGATTGCGGCTGATCTCCACATCTCGCTCCCGATGGTGTTTGCCGGCACGTCGACCCTGTACGTGACGATGGGCCTGTGCGGGCCGTTGCTGGCGGAACCGTTCCGGCGCGTTGGCGCGCGGCGCGTCATGATGATCGGCAGCGTGATTGCCGCGCTCGGTTTCGTCGTGCTGGCCTGCGCGCATCAGGCCGCGCTCTACTTCGTCGCCTGGGCAGTCCTCGGTATTGCCGGAAGCGCGGCACTGAGCACGGCCGCCTACATCATGTTGAACGAGGTGGCCGGGCGGAACGCCAAGGGGGCGATCGGCGCGCTGATGCTGGTCACCGGACTTTCCAGCAGCATCTTCTGGCCGACAACCGCGTTCCTCACCGGAGCCATCGGCTGGCGCAGCACCTGCCTGCTCTATGCCGCGGCGATGGTCCTTGTTTGCCTGCCGCTCTACAGCTTCGGGCTGCCGCGCCGCTTGGCCAACGCGGCCGAACCAGCATTGCCACCGGACCGGTCGGCCGCGTCGCCGCCGGCCAGAAGCACGTTCTTCCTGGTGGTCGCAGCAATCGCGCTCAACGCCTTCGTCAGCTTTGGGTTCAGCGCGGTGCTGGTCGAACTGTTGAAGGCGCAGGGGCTGTCGGCACCCGAGGCGGTCGCGTTCGGCTCCACCCTCGGAATCGTGCAGGTGTCGGCACGCGCAATCGACTTCATGGGCGGCGGCCGCTGGGACGGCATCACCACGGGGCTCGTCGCCGGCACGCTGCTGCCGGTCGCGATGCTGATCCTGATCGTCGGCCACGGCAGCCATCTGGCGATTGCGGCTTTCATCCTGATCTATGGCCTCGGCAGCGGCGCGCTTGCGGTCGCACGCGCGACGATTCCGCTGGTGTTCTACGACAGGAGCGCGTTCGCCAAGGCGACGTCGCATATCGCCTTGCCGCTCAACCTGATCTCGGCGGTGGCGCCGCCGGTCCTGGCCGGTCTGCTGACGCGGTTCGGCAGCAACGCCGTGCTCGAGCTGGCGCTCACCTGCTCGATCGGTGCGCTGGTGATGCTCACCATGCTCGGTCGCCGAAGGCGCGTCGTCGGGATCGGCGCGACGTCGTGAAACGCAGCGCCTTTTCGGTCATGGCGCATGTGCCCGGCACACTTCTTGCCTTTGAATCTCTTGCCACCGAGCGCGATACAGCGATCGCAAGCGCGCGCTCAAAGCATGACGCGAGAGGTTGCCATGACCCAACGGCGTATCGGCTTCGTCGGCTTCGGCGAGGCCGCGCAATGCTTCGCGGCGCATCTCGCAGGCAGGCAGGAATCCGCACCGCTGGTGTTTTGCGAGGGCAAGACCCATCGTCCGCCATATTCGGAAGCGTTCCGGAGCATCGCGTCCGCCCGCGGCGTTGAGCTTGTGGACAGCCTGTCCGCGTTGATGGCGCGCGCCGACATCGTGTTCTCCGCGGTCGTGGTCGCAACGGCCGTGCCGGTCGGGCAGGCCATCGCCGGCCTGGTTCGGCCCGGGATGCTGGTGGTCGACGTCAACGCCTCCACGCCCAGAGCCAAGCGGCTGGTGGGCGATGCGGTGACAGCGAACGGTGGTGGCTTCGTCGATGCCAACCTGATGGGCGCGGTCAGCATCTACGGTGCGGCGGTGCCGCTGTACTGCTCCGGCGACGGCGCCGCACGCTTCGCCGAGCTGTTTGCGCCGTTGGGCTTCACGATCGAGCTCGCCGGCCTGGAGGCCGGCACGGCGGCGGCGGTGAAGATGCTGCGCAGCGTGGTGACCAAGGGCATGGAGGCGCTGATCGTGGAGGCGCTGACCGCCGCCTCGCTCGCGGGGGTGCGCAGCGAAGCGCTGCGCGGCATTTGCGAACCGATGGACGCGACGCGCTACAGCAAATTCGTCGACATGTGCGTGCGCACCGATGTGCTGCACGCCGAGCGCCGCGCCGTCGAGATGGATGGCGTCGCCGAGGGGCTGCGCGAGATCGGCCTGCAACCGATCATGACGGAAGCGACCGCCGCACGGCTCAGGACATCGGCGCGGCTCGGCCTGCGCGATGATTTCGCGGCGCGCCAGGTCTACAGCGCCGACGACGTGCTCGATGCGTATGCTGCGAGAATGGCTGATCTCGCTCGCGATTTGTAAATTCGTAGGATGAGTAGAGCGAAGCGAAACCCATCGACTTCGCGCCACGGTGACAGACGATGGGTTTCGCGGAGTTTATCATCGGGCCGCGCTTTGCGCGGACCGTCGGCTCTACCCATCCTACAGCACAGCAAAAAGCCGGCGCAGTCGTCGCGACCACGCCGGCTCGAAAGCGGTTGCCTTAACTCAGTAAACCAGGCCGGTGCCCGGGGGCTTCTCCAGCGCCGCGGCGAGCGAGCGATATTCGTCGCTGTTGGTGCCGGCGAGCTGCGCGATGCGGTTCAGGTGGTATTGCGCCTGATCGCGGTTGCCTTGTTCGACCTGCCAGAGGCCGTAATACTGCCAGGTGCGCACATGGGCAGGGTCGGCCTTCAGCGCGCGCTCGTACCAGATCTGCGAGACCTTGTAGTCGCCGAGCTTGCGATAGGAGTAGCCGATCAGGTTGGCGACGTCGGCGCGATCATCCTGGCCGAGCGCCTTCAGCTGCTCGATCGCGGCGGTGTAGTCGTGCTTGTCGTAGATCGTGGTGTAGGCGGCGCGATAGCTGGCCAGGAACTTCTGATCGTCGATCGCGGAGCTCTTGTCCTTCTTCGCCTTCTTGCCCTTGCTGCTGCCGCTGTCGGAAGCCGGCGGCGAGGGATTGTCGCTGCCCGCGGCATAGGCCGAGATGACTGGCCCGGAGGCGAGCGTCATCGAGAGCACTGCGAGGCCCAAAAACTTCGTCTTCCTGCTCATTCCTGGTTGCTCCTGATCGTTCCTGATCGTGCTCGGTAATCCTACACCGAAGCCTGATGACTTGAACACCCAGGGGTGCAGAACATTCCCGGCCGATCCCACGATTGCGTGATCCTGCTTTTCCGGCGGTGGAGGAGAACATGACAGAGATGTCATTCACATGAATGAAGTCCGTCAGGGTCCTTCAGAACCGGTTCAGCGCGCGGTCCCTAAGGTCACATGCATTGATCGGTGAGGCCGACCATCCGGCCGGAAACCTCTCGATCCCGACGAGGAGGACCATCATGCTGAAGACGATTTCCGCCGCGCTGCTCGCCATGTCCGTGATCGCAGCGCCCGCGCTCGCCGCCGAGACCGGCAAGGCCGCAACGCCCGCGCCGGCGACCACGACCGCCCCCGCGACCAAGGCCGCCCCCGTCATCAAGAGCGAGCAGCTGCCGTCGAAGGTGCGCAACGCCAACGCCAAGATGCACCACAAGCACTATCGCCATCATCGCCACCACAAGCACATGGGCATGCTGAAGGTGAAGTCGCCGAAGCATGCGACCACGCACGTCCGTGCGAAGGTCGCGACCAAGCACGTCGCGCCGGCCAAACGCGGCTGACCCAAGCGCGGTTGAATCTGATCCGAGGGGCGTAGTTTCGATCCACATTGCCCCGCTGCGCCTTTTGGATGCAGAACCGGCCCGTCCGTCCATTGCTTCCCCAATGGCGACGGGCCGGAGTGCGTCCGGCTCCGGTTGTGAACCCGGGCGAAGAATAACCGACTTGCGAATTCCCTTCGGCCGCCCGGCAGTTTATGAGACGCCTCCGGGGACTCAGGGAACAGCGTCGTTTGCGGATTTCATCACAACTGGTAGCCATCCTGCTGCTCTCGCTTCCGCTCGCCGGCTGCCTCACCAGCGACGACGGCGGCGGGCCGACCACCTTCACCGATGACCGGGGCGTCGCCAACCAGCCGTTCCCGGACCGGTACCGCGACCAGATCCTCGCCTTCATGCGGACCTACCTGAACAATCCGGTCGGGGTCCGCGAGGCTGCTATCGCCGAGCCGGCGCAGCGCACGATCGGCGGCCGGCTGCGCTACGTCGTGTGCCTGCGCTACAGCGCGAAGGATACCGACGGCAATTACCGGCCGGCCCGCGAGCGCGGTGTCCTGTTTGTCGACGGCCGGCTCGACCGCATCCTCGACAACCCCGCCGAGCCCTGCGCCGGCGCGTCCTACGCGGCATTTCCGGAACTGGAAAAGATGTCGCGCTAGGGCATGATCCGGAAAAGTGTGAAGCGGGTTTCCGAAAAGATCATGCCCGAACAAGAGGCAGAAGCGTGATCTGATCGCGCTTCTGCGCGGCGGCTTGTCGCAACCCTGATCGAAACGTTAGCGAACTCCGATCACTTTTCGGGGAGCGTTGAACTTCAACTTAGCCGTCTGCGACTTACATGCAGCCGAGATGCGGTTGCTTAACCGGTGAAAAATCTCGCTGTGCCAAGGAACAAACGGGCGTTGTTGCGACCCTGTCACAGCTCGGAAACATCACGGGTCCGGCATTGCCCCAAAGCAACCTAATTGAGGTCACGTTGTTTGGCTTAATAGCGCAGCGTTAGTAACGGGGACCAGAAATGAAGAAGTTTTTGTTCGGCACGGTCGCGCTGGCCGCTCTCGCGAGCCCGGCGTTTGCGGCTGATATGCCGGCCCGCACCTATACCAAGGCACCGCCGCCCTATACCGCCCCCGCGGTCGTCTACAACTGGACCGGTTTCTATATCGGCGGCCATGTCGGCGGCGCGTTCACCGACGGCAACAACCTGATGGGCAGCGACGCGCGCTTCATGGGTGGCGTGCAGGGCGGCTTCGACTATCAGTTCGCCCCGAACTGGGTGATGGGCGTCGAGGCGCAGTATTCCTGGCTGCCCAGCTCCTCGAACAACGGCGTGCTGCTCCCGGGCGGAACGCTGGTGACCGGCAACACCGACCAGCTCGGTTCGGTGACCGGCCGCCTCGGCTACACCTGGGGTCCGGCGCTGCTCTACGCCAAGGGCGGCTATGCCTGGCGCGACAACAACAACATCACCGCGTCGGTCGGCGGCGTGCCGGCGTCCTTCACCACCGATGGCGGCCACAAGGACGGCTATACGGTGGGCGCGGGCCTCGAATACATGTTCGCTCCGAACTGGTCGGCGAAGGCCGAATACCAGTACTACAATTTCGGCAAGACCAACTTCACCAGCGGCCCGGCCGACCTCGTCGGGACTAGCTTCCGGAACGACGAGCACACCGTCAAGCT
The DNA here is from genome assembly GCF_046718885.1 of Bradyrhizobium sp. UFLA01-814. Taxonomy (NCBI): domain Bacteria; kingdom Pseudomonadati; phylum Pseudomonadota; class Alphaproteobacteria; order Hyphomicrobiales; family Nitrobacteraceae; genus Bradyrhizobium; species Bradyrhizobium sp. UFLA01-814. The sequence goes on from NZ_JAQOSR010000072.1 coordinate 11,204, forward strand.
CGGGGTCAACTACCGCTTCGGCTGGGGTGGCCCGGTCGGCTCCCGCTACTGATCGCGGCTTCATCGCATCAATGAAAAGGCCGGCCTTCGGGGCGGCCTTTTTGTTTGTCTGACGCTGTCTCATTCAGCTGATGTTCACGCCTGATCGTGCAATGCAAAAAATAATTCCTGCATTGCACGGAACTTTCATCGTGCTGCGCTATTATGCGATCGCCGGGCTGGTGGACAAACGAACATGCGTAGTTTTGCGTTAGGGCTGATCCTCTCTGCGGTCTCCGTGCCGTGCCTTGCCCAAACTATCCTCAAATCCGAACCCCTGGCGCTCGCGCCTTATGAGGTCGTGTTCGTGCAGGACGCGTCCTGCTCGGCTGGCAAGGTGCTCAAGGTGACCGGCGCGATCCGGGGTCTGCATCGGCGGAAGATTTGCGTTTCGCTCGCCGCCGAACAGGCCTCGCTGGCGACGGCAACCCCATAGGGGCGGGGCGACCGCACCCATTGCATCCCCGGTCCGCCGCTGCGCGCCGGCCAACCCAACGTCTGTTAGTTCAACCGCGGCTCCAGTCGCGCTTCGCGATCGGCATCGGCCTTGTTCTTGGCCGGATCCTCGTTCGGGTCGAGCTGACACGGCCGGATTTCGTAGTCGTTATCCAGCACCGGGCGGGGCGCTGACTTCTCCTCCTCGGAGACGGCATCCACCACCAGGCCTGATTTCCTGGCCAGCGTCCAGACATCCGCCTCGGTCGGGTAGGCCTTGCTCAGCTTGGCGTCCTGATAAAACAGCGCGTACGGCATTCGTCGTTCCCCAAACAACCGACAACGCCAGCACCCGTTTTGGGTTTCAGGCAATATCGCCGTTCCGGTCACGGAACCGTGAGCGAGCATCCGCGGCAAGCCTCTGAAAATATGAGTCATTTCGGCCCTTTCGCGCAGGGGCCCTGAGTCCTTAACGGGTGGTAAATCCCCGAAAAAAGAATCCCCGGGACTCTCCGGGTAGAATCGCCGGATGCTCCGGTCCATGAGAGCGATCCACCAGCCTCCTTACGAACGCGTGCAGCTCGCCCTTGCGGTTGCGCTGCTCGCGGCCTGCGCCGCGAACGTGGCGCTGGTCTGGTCCTGGCTCTAGATTTCCTGACCCCTGGATCTGCCGGCTCTCGCCAAAATCTGGATGTGGCGGCCACGCGAAATCGCCGGGGCCGCGTGGCGCCGCTGGCGATTGACGGCACCTGCATTCCTTCCATCATTGCCGCCAGAACAAGCGCCCGCTGCGCCCTGCGCGGACGGGCCGCGATCGGGGGAGCTGATATGATCGATACGCTGAAGGAACGGGTCAATGGCGATGCCGGCCTGGTGCGGCGCGGCCGCTACCTCACCACGACATTCCTGCTCGAGATCGGCGCGGCCGCCTGGCTGATCGCGATCCATGAGGGCCGGATCGTCGCGGTGACGAAGGGCCCGTTCGTGATGCCCTCGTCGTCGTTCGCGCTGCGCACCTCGCAGGCGGAGTGGGAGCGGTTCTGCGAGAAGCGGCCGCCGCCGGGCTCGAACGACCTGATGGCGCTGATCAAGCGCCGCGTGCTGAAAGCCGAGGGCGAGCTGCAGATCTTCATGGCGAACCTGCGCTACTTCAAGGAGGCGCTCGGCAAGCTGCGCCGCGAGGGAGTGGCCGCATGAGCGCAAAATTCGAACCGATCGTCGGCCGCTACATGCATCTGGAGCTGTTCGGCCGGGCCCACCGCGTCTATGTCGAGGAGGCGGGCGAGGGCACGCCGCTGCTCTGCCTGCACACCGCGGGCGCCGACGGGCGGCAATATCGCGGCCTGATGAACGATGCGCGCGTCACGCGCAACCACCGCGTCATCGCCTTCGACATGCCCTGGCACGGCAAGTCGTCGCCGCCGCAGGGCTGGCACGACGAGGAATACCAGCTCACCTCCGCGCAATACACGACCATGATCCTGGCGGTGATGGACGCGCTCGACCTCCACAGGCCGATCGTGATCGGCTGCTCGATCGGCGGCCGGATCGCGCTGCATCTCGCGCTCGAGCATCCCGAACGTTTCCGCGCCATCATCGGCCTGCAGGCCGGCGCGCATGTCGATCCCTATTACGACCTGAATTTCCTGCACCGGCCGGACGTGCATGGCGGCGAGGTCGCCGCCGCCATCGTCTCGGGCCTCGTCGGCCCCGACGCACCCGACAAGGAGCGGTGGGAGACGCTGTGGCACTACATGCAAGGCGGGCCCGGCGTGTTCAAGGGCGACCTCTATTTCTACAAGGTCGACGGCGACATTCGCGCCCGCGTCGCCGAGATCGACACGAGACGTTGCCCGCTGTTCCTGCTGTCGGGCGAGTACGACTATTCCTGTACGCCGGAAGAGACGCTGGCGGTCGCGAACAGCATTGCCGGAGCCGAGGCCACCATCATGAAAGGCCTCGGCCATTTCCCGATGAGCGAGAATCCGAGTGAGTTTCTCAAGCACCTGCTGCCGGTGCTGGAGAAGATCGGCGGCCGCTAGCGCACGCCCAGGGTTGCTTTGGTCCTCGACCTCGGGCGGCGCGGTATGACAGACTGCGCATCCGCACGATTGGGCGTGAACCGGTTGCGCAGGAGGTCCCCATGCTTCCGAAGGCTGAAGCGGCCTTTTTCGCGATTGCCGACATCTCCGGCTATACCAACTTCCTCGCGGCGGTCGAGCTCGACCATGCGCAGGACATCATCGCCGATTTCATGGATACGGTGGTGAAAGCGCTGCGCCCGCCATTCCGCCTCGCCAAGTTCGAAGGCGATGCCGCGTTCGTCTACACCACCGCCGAAGCAATCGACGGCTCGCTGCTGCAGGACGCGATCGAGGGCGCCTATTTCAAATTCCGGCGGCGCCTGCGCGACGTGCGCCAGGCCTCGACTTGCGAGTGTCAGGCCTGCGTCGCGATGGGCGATCTCGATTTCAAGTTCGTTATTCATCATGGCGAGATGGTGAAGCAGAAGATGGGCGGGAGAGAGGAGCTCGCCGGGCGCGACGTCATTCTGGTCCACCGGCTGCTCAAGAACACGATTGGTGAGAAGATCGGCGGGCGCGCATATGCGCTCTACAGCGACGCGGCCATCCGCGCGATCGGCGTCGATCCGGTCGCGCAGGGTCTCATCGCCCATCACGAAACCATCGACGTCATCGGCGACGTGACGCTGTGGGCGCGCGATCTCGAAGCGGCGTGGCGGCAGGAAGATGCGCAAACCCGGATGCAGGTGACGCGTGGCGATGCCTACGCCATGCTGGAATTCGACATCGCCGCGCCGCGGCAGACGGTGTGGGAGTTTTTCACCGTGCCCGGGCAATGGCAGAAATGGTGGGACGCCGACGCCATCGTCGAGGATTCCGGCAAGGGACGTCGTGGTCTCGGCACCAAGAACCACTGTATGCACGGCAACCATACCGTCGTTGAGGAGATGCTCGATTGGCGCCCGACCGATTATTTTACGGTGGGCATCACGCTTCCAATTCCGGGCGCGCCGCGGATCGTGATGACTCGCGCCGTTCTGGACGGTCCAAACGGAATGACGCATCTGGAGCTGCGGGTCGCCAAGCCTAAGCCAAAGGATCGAGAGTTCGTCGACGGCGCCGCGGTGAAATACGCCGAACGCATGACCAAGGCGATCGCCGGCTTGCGATCCATGATGGAGGGGAAGCAGCCTGCCCTCGACGCAGTGGAAGAGCCGACGCTGACGCGATCGGGCGGACGCTTTCTGACCGAACCGGTGAAATCGGGCGAGCGCGGCTGAAGCCCAACGGACCCGGACCGATCCGGCAAAAAGGGGGCCCGCTTACTTGCCCGAGCGCGGCAGCTCGTTGATCGCGGCGCGGACCTTGGCCATGGTCGTGGTGCAGTATTCCTCGCGCTCCTTCAGGAAGCGCTGCTGCTGGGCGCGGAAATTGGCAACCCGCTCCCGTACCTCGGATCCGAAGTCGCCGCTGATGTCGAGCCTGGCAAAATGCGGCAGCTGCGCCGGTTGAGGCGGGACTTCGACGACCGTCACCGCCAACGGAGCGGGGGGCAGGCCCTCGAGCACGGTCGGCACCGGAAGCGGAGGCGGCACGACCGCAGCCCGCACCTCGGCCGCAGGCTTGACGCTGAACGTGGCGATCGCCTCGGCCAGGGCCTGTTCAGCGGCGGTTGGCAACGCGGCGACGGGTGCAGGTGTAGCAGCGGGTGGCGCGGCGGTCGGCTTTGCGGCAGGCGGCACCTCCGTCTGCGGGGCAGGCGCCAGCGGCTCGGCGTCGGGCAGCTTGCCCTTCACCGACTGTACGAAGGCCATTGTCTGCGCGATCAGGAGATCGCGTTCCTTCATCCACTTCATGGCGCACCTTGAGCGCGCGGATTCCAGCAAAGCAACCGCGCGGAATCAAGCGCTCGTCATCATGATGGTTGACGAAGACGCCTGTTTGGTAGGCGCGGTGACATAATTGTGACACGCCGCGCGTGGTGGACGGGTCAGCGCTGACGGGGATTGGTGTTCGGCACGAACGGGGTACCGACGATCCGGACCGGGGGCTGACCGCCCGCAGATGCTTGATTCGCGGCCGGCCGGGGCGCGGGGTTCGCCGGCGCGGGTGCCGGATCGAGCAGGGCGACGAGGCCGGCCGCGGCCACGCTGAGCAGCGTGAACGTGCCCAGAAGCAGCAGATTGCGGTCGGATTCGCGGACCCTCATGCGAGGAAAATCGCGTGAGCGGGCATAACGTTCCGAACAAATCCTCAGGGCGTTGTCGAGCTGATTTGGCCTCACCTTAAGAGCGAGCATCAGGAGAGGAGTGAGCCGGCCGGAACGGGGTGGGTTTAGTGGGCCGCCACCGCGGCGGGTACCTGCTCGATGCTGCGGGCCTCGATCAGGTCGGCGTAGCGGCCATATTCCTCGGCCATTTCCAGCAGCTTCTCGCGCACCGCGGCGTCGGTCACCTGCCGGGCCAGCCGTCGCGCCTGATCGGATTGGAAGCGGTAATGTGCTGTGTCGGACATGATGGCGGCTCCTCACATATCTGTAAGGGCCACCCGGCAAAGGTTCATCAAGGCGTCATTGCAGCGTCGGTGGGCGATCCGCCGGCGGGGCCGACGTGGCGGGCCCCGTCTTGTCCTCGCGGACCTCGACTTCGAACCAGCCCATCTCCTTCAGCTCGCGTGCCTTCTTCTCGGCCGCGTCTTCGCTGTCGCGCTTCAGCACGATTTGGCTGGTGCCATCTCGGGCAAGGATCAAATAGGTCATTGGCAGAGTCCCACCCCGCATTCTGCATACCCCGTTTGGGGCCGCAAGAACAGAAGCAAGGCGAGGGATGGGTGATCCTACGGGAAGGATCCCACGATTCCTGCCAGGGAGGTGTCGCGGCGGCTTTCCGAACCGGCCCCTGCGGCGCAGCGCCGATTCGGAAAGGGCGAACTGCCTCAGCGCTTCACCACCACATCGATGTGGCGGTTTCTGTCGTCCCATCGGCCGCTCTGCAGGCAGCTCTCGCGGTAGCTGTCGCAGACGGCGAGGTCGCCGCCATGGGTGCGATTCCAGGTCTTGCAGGTCGACGCGATGAAGGAGCAGGTGCATTTGCCCGACGCGCATTGGCGCTCGACAGCGGTTTCGGCAGTGGCCGCCGAAATGGTGGCGGCGAAGGTCGCGAGCAGGATCAGCAATCTCATGGTGATTCCTCAAAATGGTGAAGCCTGGTCGGCGACAATTTCCGGCCGATCAGGATTGGCGATGCGCCTTAGCGTTGGGTGCAGACGAAGCGCGTGCCGTTCTTCGTCGTGCCGGTGGCCCGGCTGCCCTTCTTCGCGACGGGATAGTTGTTGCCGTTCGAGAAGCCGGTGAGATGGATGTAGGCGCTATCGCCGCCATCATACGACCCCGAGATCAGACCCGGGGCGGAGCAGGTCCAGCCTGCGGCGCTCGCCGGGATGCAGCCGACGGCAAGGAAAGCGAGGGCGAGTGCGATTTTCATGTCCCCTTCAAGGCTCATCGATAGCCCGCGCTGAAGTTATGGTCGCGAATGCCGATCGCCTTGGCCTGTGCTGCGGACACCCGATCCCGACACTGAATGTATCTCAGCACCTGCGCGTCGGTGCCCGCGGAGTGAGCGCGCCACATATCGAGAGTAAAGCCGTTCTTGGCCATGCAGGCCTGGGAGTGAGGGCTGTCATTGCGCTCCCTGGCGCTCGCCGGAGCGACGGCCAGCGTGGACAAGACAATCGCGGTGCAGAAAACAATCTTCATTTTGAAATTCCCAAAGATGAAAGTGCCGGAACAATAGCCAGCGGGAACAAAATCACAAGTAGTCGTCGCGTGGGTACTCAACGTTCTCGCTAGGGCTTCACGCAAGACATTGCGAAGCGCAGAGGTCGTTGCATTGGCTATGTGAGCGCGATCGACGATGTGGCATTCCCGACAACCGGAATACTACGGCTCGCTCTGTACCTTGTGGGCAATCAGGCGAAGCGCTTTGATTGAATCGCGACGACGTGTTCGAATCGCAGCCGGGAACGACGCGGCGTAGGCCGCGCATATCTGGATGGAGGACGCGATGCCCAGGCACTTCGGTTTGAAGGCAGCATCGGCCGCAGGACGGTCGGCGTTCACAGGGTCATCAAGGGATTTGCAGCAGCGGACTGCTTCGGCGTCGGCATCGAAGAAGCATGCTTCGGATAGCTCTGCAGCCTCGAAGCACGCTTCCCCATGCTCGGAACTGCCGTATTCGCCTGCGAGCTGGCGGGGCTGCCGCGGTCGACGGTCGATCTCGGCAGACTGAAGCCGTGTCGCGGCGGCCGGGACGGCGGACATCCAAGCCAATTGGTGCCGGCTGAGGGGATTGAACCCCCGACCTTCAGTTTACAAAACTGCTGCTCTACCGCTGAGCTAAGCCGGCGAATTGGGAATGATTTGCGCGCTCGCATAGCAGACTTGGCGCGCCAGAGCCAGAACCAAGGCCAGAACCGCCAAGGCCAGGATCCCAAGCAGAGCCCGAAGGCCGGAACGTGCGCGGCCCGGATTCCATCATTCGGCGCGCATCGGCCTGGCAGCAAAAAAGGCGGCCCGCAGGCCGCCTTTTGCGCCGTCGGCCTGTCAGCTGAACTACTGGCAGGGATGCTGGCGGCCGTCGCTGCCGCGGAACCAGGTGCCGGGGGTGCAGACAAAGCCGTTCTGCCGCGCATATTCGGCGCCGCCGATCGGGGCGCGGGCATAGTCGGGGCCGCCGAACGGCGCGGTGGCGACCGCAGCCGCCGTGCCGACCGCGCCGCCGACGACACCACCGGCCACGCGGGCCGCGGCGTCGACAGGCGCGAACGGGCCGGGGTCATAGCGGTTGTAGCTGCCCTGCCAGCCTTGGTCCCGCCGACCGATGCGCTGGTGATAGGCGGTGCGGGTGGTGGCCGGTGCCATCGCCTGGCATCGGGCGTCCGGCCATGCATTCGAGCAGCGCGCGGGGGTGCCGATCGTCTGTTGCGCCATCGCCGGGCTCGCCAGCGCCGAGGCGAGCAGGGCTGCTGCGCCGAGGATTTTGAATTGTGTCATGCGAAATCTCCTCTCGTCGTCGAGAGCTAATCTCGCGGCGCCGTGCCTGTTCCAGCGCGGCCTTGCCCCGTGTTCAAAGCAGTGTGAAGTTCTGCAGGTTCGTGCGCATGATGCGTTCCGGAGCATGCTGCCTTTAACGAGAATTGCGTGTAGAGCGGTGAACGAACTGGTGTCGGTGCCGACGCGGGGGATTGATGTTCGGAATCTTGAGTCTTGGCTTTCTGCTCGGCATGCAGCATGCGCTGGAGCCGGATCATATCGCGGCGGTATCGAGCATCGCGGCCCGCCGCACCCATGTCGGTGACATCGTCAAGCACGGGCTGACCTGGGGGCTTGGCCACACGCTCACTTTGTTCATCTTTGCCGGCGCCGCGATCCTGCTCGGGCGCGCGATCCCGGAAACGGTCGCACAGCCGATCGAGACCGCGGTCGGCATCATGCTGGTCGGCCTCGGCGCGCATGTGTGGTGGCGGCTGTGGCGCGACCGCGTGCACTTCCACACCCATTCGCATGGCGACGGCACCACGCACTTCCACGCCCACAGCCATGCCGGTGAAGCCATGGCGGCCACGTCCACCGTGGCGCGTGCGTCCACCGTGGCGCCTGCGTCCACCGTGCCGCACGTCCGCGCAGCGCACAGCCATGCGCACGGCTTCCGCTGGCGCACGCTCCTGGTCGGCCTGATGCACGGCATGGCCGGCTCGGCGGCGCTCCTGGTGCTGACGGTATCGCAGGCCCCAAGTCCGGTGATCGGGCTCGGCTATGTCGCGCTGTTCGGCATCGGCTCGATGATCGGCATGGGCGTGCTGTCCAGCGTGATCGCGGTGCCGCTCGCAGCCTCGGCGCGCTGGCTGACCTGGGCCAATCGCGGCCTGCAAATGGCGGTCGGCGCGGTCACGATCGCGATCGGCGTCCACTCGATCGTCGAGAACGCCTTCACCTGACGGGTAGGCGGCTCCTTGTTTGAGCGTGAAAACCGCTTCGCACTTTTCCGGATCATGCTCCCGGGGCGCGCGTTAACGATTTCTGATTCCGCACGGCCGTATTGACCGGATGCCGATGCTTACGCGTTAGGCTTACCGGCAGTTTGGCCGGCGTCCTTAACCCTTCCGCCAAGCCGTTGGATTAGGTTGCGGGTGAAACAATTCGGGACGCTGGGTGAACATGCGCGCAAGTCTTGCGCTGGCGATATTGGCTGCGATGACCTCGACGGCGCTGGCCGGCGGCGGCTTCGACATTGTCGTGCCGGTGCGGCCCGGCGTGCCGATCATCATTAACGGCGTCGACGCCTCCTATGCCGTGGTCGAAAGCGCGATGGGGCTCGCCCGCAACGAGTCGATGGTGCCGACCGTCTATGGCGGCCGCCCGATCGATCCCCAGCCGAATGTCGGCCACTATTATCCGAGCCTCGGCCGCATGCCGGGTTACGGCCGCCTCGAGATCGAGCCGCCGGCCAACCGCCGCCTGCCCAAGCCGGCCGAGAGCTATCATCAATCGTGGGGTGCGGAATCGGCTCCGCTGCCGGCACAGTCCAACGTGCCGGTCGATCCGCCGCCGGTGATCTACGCGCCGGAGTTCAACGGGCCGCGGCCGCTGCCGCGCCCGTTCCCGCGGCCACCGCGACCCCGAGGATTCTGAAATCAACTGCCCGAAATCAAGAGCCCCGCGAAACGGGGGTCCTGAATAGCCATCAAGAGCTACGCGACGAACAGAGAGACCTACAGGAGAGAGTAATGCGTCAAATGATCAAAGGACTGATTGCGGCGGTGGCCGTCATGCTGAGCGCGCCCGCAATGGCGTGCGGTTTCAACCCTTGCGGCTATTCCGCGCCCGTCGTGAATTACGGCTGCGGTGGTTGCGGTGGCTACGGCTACGGTTACGGCGCCGTCGAACGTCTGCCCGACCCGGATGCCGCTTATCCCAGCGCGGCGCAGCAGTACTATTACGTCAACCAGGGACCGACCTACACCGGTCCGGGCAACTGGGCACCGCGCCCGTACTACCGCGAAGGCTACGGCCGCCCATATTACGGCTATCGCCGCTATGGCTACCGTCACTACGGCTACCGCCATCACTACGGCTACCGTTCGCACTACGGCTATCGCTACGGCCGCTACGGCCATCCGGTGCTGCGCCGCTACTACTGATCCGGCGATCGATCGAAGACATCAGCGCCCGTTCGCGTCACGCGAGCGGGCGTTTGTCGTTCACATCAGCCCGAGCCGGCTGGCGCCGATATAGAGCGCGAGCACACAGGCGTTCGACACGTTGAGGCTCTTGATCTCGCCGGGCATGTCGAGGCGGGCGACGAGGCGGCAGGTCTCGCGCGTCAATTGCCGCAAGCCCTTGCCTTCGGCGCCGAGCACCAGCGCGAGCGGCGCTTGCAGCGCGGCCTTGCCGAGATCCTCCGTGCCCTCGCTGTCGAGGCCGACGGTCTGGAAGCCGCGCTCGTTCAACTCGTTCAGCGCGCGCGCCAGGTTCTGCACGGTGACAACAGGCACGAGCTCGAGCGCGCCGGAGGCGGACTTCGCCAGCACGCCGGTCGCCTCCGGGCTGTGACGGGCGGTGGTGACGATCGCCTTCACCGCGAACGCCGCGGCCGAGCGCAGGATGGCGCCGACATTGTGCGGATCGGTGATCTGGTCGAGCACCAGCACGATGCCCTCCAGCGGCAGCGTGTCGATGCCGGGCGAGGGCAGGGGATCGGCCTCCGCCAGGAGGCCCTGATGCACCGCATCGGGGGTGAGGCGCCGGTCGATGTCGCCGGGCCGGACGATCTCGGGGGCGACGCGGGTCGCGATGTTTTCGTCGGCGAGGCGCTTGGCCGCGTTCTCGGTGAGGTAAAGCTTGCGGATATGGCGGTCGGGGTTGGCAAGCGCGGCCGACACCGTGTGCCAGCCATACAGAATCACCGGCCCGTCGGAACCGGATTCGCGGTCCCGCCGGGCCGGCGGGCGGCCGAATTTCGGGCCTTTTTGGAAGGGTTTACCGCCCTTGCCTCGGAAATTGGGTTTGCGGTCGCGATCGCTCATGTGAGGCTTGTGTCACGGCTCCCGAATATTGGCAATTTTACACAGCGTTTTCGAGCGAAGTGGGGTCCGGTTCGCGTGAAGAAAACGCGACAAAACAAGAATCTAGCCGCAAGACGCACGACTTTGGAACAGAGATCGCCGGAGCCTGCAAAAGTATCCCAAATAGGCCGCTGGCTTGGTTGACTTTGGGGACCGCCTTCCCCCATAAACGCGCCCGACCGCGCACCCGCTTCGGGTCGGCCGGTTATCAGCGTCATTTCGATGACCCGGTCCGCCGCCACTCGCGCGGCCGGTCTGATGCTGTTGGACGGGGGAGTGTCCCGAGTGGCAAAGGGAGCTGACTGTAAATCAGCCGCCTCATGGCTTCGCAGGTTCGAGTCCTGCCTCCCCCACCACGCTTCGCCCTGACGGGCTACGCGTGGCGCAGCCGCGCCGGGGCCCGTCAGGGCGAAGCGTGTCCGGCGTAGCTTGAGCGCCAGCGAAAGCGTAGACGGACTGACATCCTACGGCGCGGCAAGCCCAGAAAACTCCATCGCAGCGAAGTTAGCGAAGGCGGGCCACAACCTACTCGCCCATTCGACGCCTGCGTCTTCACCCTATCCGCGCAAACAGCTCCGGCCGCCGCCGGCGTTCCATTGCTCGGCCCGCGAGTGAAATGATAGATTGCGCCATTTCATGATTGAGCCGTTTCAGACGACATGAAGAAAATTTTGCACTGGGACGTTTCTGCAGGAGATGACCCGGCGCTGATGGTTGCCTGCGTCATCTTGCTTGGCGTCTCGATCCTGGTTTCGATACCGGCATTTTTCGGTGGTGGCGGCCAGGCCGGAATTGATTTTTCATGTTTCTGGGGCGCGGGCGCGATGGCGCTCGAAGGCCATGCGGCGGCGGCCTACGATTGGGAGCAGCTGCATCAGCAACTTGTTCTCCGGGTGCAATCCCTCAATCACGCTCCGTATCCTTACGATCAGGTGCCGGTTCCGTTCTTTTATCCGCCGGTGTTTTTCCTGGTTCTGGCGCCGCTGGCGCTGCTGCCGTTTCCGGTTGCGTTCTGGGTCTGGAGCGCGGCAAAGCTGTCTTGCTGGCTGCTTGTCGCTTATGCCATCCGGCCACGCTTCGGCGCGCTGCTGCTGGCACTCGTTGCTCCGCCTGTATTCTACGACTTCATTTCCGGCCAAAGCGCACTGCTCGCCGCATCGCTGCTCGGCGGCATCCTGCTGACATTGGACAGGCGTCCGCTTCTCAGCGGAATCCTGATCGCGCTGCTGATCTTCAAACCTCAATATGGCGTTCTGCTTCCCTTCGTGTTGATCGCCACCGGGCGTTGGCGCGTCGTCATCACCGCCGCCCTGGTGATTCCGGTGCTGCTGCTGCTCGCCGGACTGATCTTCGGTTGGGATACCTTTGATGGATTCCGCGCGGCCGCCACCTTCGCCACGACGCAATTCCACCTCAGTGGCGCGCTGCCGTGGTACAAGCTTCAGAGTATCTATGGGCTCTTGAGAGACGCCGGCCTTGGCTACGGTTTGGCGATGGCGGTCCACGTCGCCATCGCATCGGTGGTTACGATCGGGGTGCTGATCCTGTGGCGCGGCCATGTCAGCTTCGCCGTAAAGGCCGCAAGCCTGCTGGCGGCAACGCCGCTGATTTCTCCTTACTTCGCGATCTACGATATGCCGATCCTGGTGGTCGCGCTGCTCTTTCTCATGAACGCCACCGCGGGCCGCCTCGCGTCGCGTTCGGGTCGAAGCGCCTTCCGGATCGCGGTCAGCGTCATCTTCGTATTGGGATACGCTTTCCCGTTCGTGCGCACGCCTCTCGGCCCGATGATGTGCGCAACCGTGATCGCGCTGATCTGGACGAGATACCGGCAAGAGGCCGGCGAGACAGCTCCAGGCGAGGAGTTGCGAAAATCCGCGACCGTCGGAGGCTAAAGCAGGATCCGGAAAAGTGCGAAGCGGTTTTCCCTCGCGACAAACGCGGGACGCGTTTGCGCGGAGATCATGCTCAAGCAAAGAGCCTAGGCGCGATGAGGATTCAACCCGATCTCATCGCGCTTGAGTGTCGTGATCGCGAACAGTCTGCGAAGATCATCAGGATCAGCCGTCCTGGTGCGCCGGCGGTGTTGCCGTGCCGGGCACAGCCTCCGTGCCAACCGGGTGCCTGGTGCCCGACGGATCGTCGCGCTTGAGCATCGAGGCCCAGGCGAAAAATGGATAGGCCAAAAGTGCCAGGTAGCTCGTGGGCATCGGATGATCGACGCCGAATGCCGTCGGCTTCTGCCTTTCCGGAAGATAGAGGCTGCCGAACAGCACATCGTAGAACGAGAACAGCCCGGCGTAGTTCTTGTCCCTGGCTTCCCGCTCGCTGCTGTGGTGCCAGTGATGAAACTCCGGCGACACCAGGACATGGCGCAGCGGGCCGTAGCCCAGTCGCACGTTGGCGTGCGCGAGCCAGGACTGCCAGTAGTAGATCGCAAGATAGGTTCCGATCGCCTCAACGGAGAAACCGAGCGCGAACAGCGGAAACAGCGAACCAACCTTCATGAAGGTCACGTCAAGCGGGTGCTGGTGGATCGCGGCGAGCCAGTCCAGCTCTTCGACGGCGTGATGAACGGCATGGATGCGCCACATGGCGGGCACGACATGCAGAATGCGGTGGGTCCAGTAGATGCCGAGGTCCCCGATCACGATCGCGATCGGCGCCTGAGCCCAATACGGGAGATCGCTGACCGCCTGCTTGACTGGCGAGGGGAGGATCGTTTGATTGACCAGCGTCGCCACCGCGATGATCGCGGTCACGCCGATGAACACCAGCCAGCCGTTGAGAAACAGGAAGGCCATATCGGTCGAAAGACCACGCCTGAAGATCTTCTGCTGCCTCGCCGCAAAGAGTTGCTCGAACGGCACGAAGATCAAGGGCGCCAGCAAAAGCTGGTATTGTTCCAATAGCGCGCGCATTCAAATGGCCACGTGAAATGGCGACAGCCTACCACCTCGGTCCCCGATGGCGTCAATCGGAAACGAAACCCGAGTTGTGGGAGCGTTAATCAGCATCCCCGTGCCGCTACGGGGATCACGGGTGTCCGGGCGCCGGAGCGGGCCAAATCCAGCCCGTCACTCCATCCTTGCGAACATCTCCACCAGCGTCTCGCGCAGCCAGCGTTGCGCGGGAACGGTGTCGTTGCGCTGGTGCCAGAACAGGCTGACGATGCGTGGCGGCGCGGGCAGCGGCACCGGCATGGCGTGCAGATGGGGCGCGTGGCGGGACTGCGCGCTGAGATCGCGCGGCAGCACGGCGATCAGGTCGGACTGGCGCACGATCTCGTAGGCGGCGTTGTAGTGGTTGACGGTCGCGACCAGATTGCGCGACAGCCCGCGCGAGGCGAGAAACTGGTCGTAGGTCGGCAGCGTCTTGCCGGCGAGGCTGACATCGACATGCTTGGCGGCAAGGAAACTCCGGGTGTTGAGCCGCTTCTGCCTGGCCAGCGGATGGTCGCGCCGCATCATGCAGGCATATTCGACGGTCCACAGCGAGCGTGAGCGGATCACGGCCGGCGGCTGCTGCGCCTCGTTGACATAGACGCTGAGCACGCAATCGACCCGGTTGTCCTCGAGCCGGTCGCCGATCTCCAGGATGGTGTTGGGCACGGTGTGGATGCGCGCGGACGGCGCCACTTCGCTGAAGCGGTTGAGCAGCCGCGGCATCACCAGCGAGGCAACGTAGTCGGACATCGACAGGATGAATTCGGCCTGGGTCTGTCGCGGATCGAAGGCGTCCTCGTCGAGTGCGTGGCGGACATGTTCCAGGGCATCGCCGATCGGCTGCCACAGCGCCACGGCGCGCTGCGTCGGGCGGATCCCGCTCGCGGTGCGCACGAACAAGGGATCACCGAGCGCGTCGCGCAGCCGCGCGAGCGCGTTGCTGACCGCGGGCTGGGTCATGGTCAGCGCGCTGGCGGCGCGCGTGACGCTGCCCTCGGTCATCAGCGCCTCGAAGACTTTCAGCAGGTTGAGGTCGAGCGTGCGGAAGGACACGAGCAATATTCACAATGGTGATGTGCCAGATAACGATTATAAATTATTCGGATAATATTGGTTTGTCTATCATTCCCCGGCTGACCCTGTGGCGCGTGCCGACCGCGGGGCGAGGGGGGACTTTCATGTCGATGATCTCGGCGCGCATCGAGCGCCTGCCGTTCGCGCGGTTCCATGTGCACCTGCTGCTGATGGGCGGCCTCGGCTATCTCTTTGACGCGATGGATGCCGCGGTGCTGGCGTTCATCCTGCCGGTGCTGCGCACCGCCTGGGGGCTGACCAATGTCGAGACCGGCGTGCTCGGCAGCAGCACCTTCGTCGGCTATCTGTTCGGCGCGCTGCTCGCGGGGATGCTGGGCGACCTGATCGGCCGCCGCGCGGTGATGATGTCGGCGCTCGCGCTCTACAGCGCAGCCTCGCTGGTCAGCGCGGCGGTGGATAGCTGGCCGGCATTCTTTGCCGCGCGCGTCGTCGCCGGCATGGGCACCGGCGCGGAAAGCGCGATCATCGCGCCGTACCTCGCGGAGTTCGTGGCGCGGCGTTACCGCGGCGCCTTCACCGGCGCGCTGGCGGGCTTCTTCTCGTTCGGCTTCGTCGCCGCCGCCTTGCTCGGCTATTTCATCGTGCCCGCCTACGAGAACGGCTGGCGCATCGTGCTCGTCATCACGGCCGTGCCTGTCGTGATGCTGCTGTGGTGGCGGAGATCGCTGCCGGAATCGCCGCGCTGGCTGGAGAGCCGGGGCAGGGCGAAGGAAGCCGAAGCGGTGCTCGACAGGATCGAGGCCGGCTTCGCGCGCGAGGGCCGCGCGCTGCCGCCTGCGGTCGCCGAGCCGGCAGCGCCAGTCGCCTCGTCGGGAACGCTGTTGAGCAATTTTGCCGCGCTGCTCGCCGGCCGGCAGGCGCGCATCACCACCATGACCTGGATCATGTGGCTGTCGATCACCTTCAGCTACTATTCCTTCTTCGTCTGGATTCCCGGCCTCTTGGTGCAGAACGGGATGAGCATCACCAAGAGTTTTGGCTATTCGCTCGCGATGTATTGCGCGCAGGTGCCGGGCTATTTCACCGCCGCCTTCTTCAATGAACGGATCGGACGGCAGGCGACGATTGCGACCTACATGCTGTTCGGCGGCGCCAGCGCGCTCGGGCTTGCCTTTGCCAAGAGCGATGCGGAGATCATGACGGCCGGCCTGCTGCTCTCGTTCTTCATGAACGGCACCTATGCCGGCGTCTATGCCTACACGGCCGAGGTGTTTCCGACATCGATCCGGACCACGGGGGCCGGGCTCGCATCCGCGATCGGCCGCATCGGCGCGATCGTGGCGCCGATCCTGGTCGGCTACCTCTACCCGAATTTCGGCTTTGCCGGCGTGTTCGGCGTCACCACGTCGGTGCTCCTGATCGGCGCGCTGACCGTCGTGCTGATGGGCGTGCCGACGCGCGGCCGGTCGTTGGAAGACATTGCAAGCAAGGCTGCGTGATCACGCAGGCCAGGAGACGACCATGTCCACCATCCTCTTCAAGAATGCCGCGCTGCTCGATCCGCTGCGGTCCGATCTGCTCGAGGGCCACCACGTGCTGGTGGAGGATCGCCTGATCAAGGAGGTGTCGGACAGGCCGATCGAGGCTTCCGCCGACCGCGTCATCGACCTCAAGGGCAAGACCCTGATGCCCGGCCTGATCGACCTGCATGTGCATGCTGTCGCCGTCGAGCTCGATTTGTCGCAGCAGGCGCGGATGGCCAACGTGCTGGTGACGCTGCGGTCGACCATGCTGCTGCGTGGCATGCTTAAGCGCGGCTTCACCACCGTTCGCGATGCCGGCGGCGCCGGCTACGCGCTGAAGCAGGCGATCGACACCGGCCTCACCGACGGTCCGCGGCTGTTCGTCTCCGGCCGCGCGCTCAGCCAGACCGGCGGTCACGGCGACGGGCGGGCCCGCTCGGACTATCTGGCCGACCCGACCTGCTCCTGCTGCGTGCGGGTCGGCGCGATCGCGCGCGTCGTCGACGGCGTCGATGCGGTGCGCAAGGCGGTACGCGAGGAGCTGCAGATGGGCGCCGACCAGATCAAGATCATGGCGTCCGGCGGCGTCGCGTCGCCGACCGATCCGATCGGCGCTTACGGCTATTCCGAGGACGAGATCCGCGCCATCGTCGCCGAGGCGAAGGCGCGTCACACCTATGTGCTGGCGCATGCCTACACCGCGGAGGCGATCGAGCGGGCAATACGCTGCGGCGTGCGCACCATCGAGCACGGCAATCTGATCGACCTTCCGACCGCGCGCCTGATGGCCGAGCAGGGCGCCTATGTGGTGCCGACGCTGGTCACCTACGAAGCATTGGCAAACGAGGGCGCGAAATACGGCCTGCCGGCGGCGAGCGTTGCCAAGATCGCCGACGTGCGCGACGCCGGACTGCGCTCGCTCGCGATCTACCGCGAGGCCGGCGTGAAAATGGGGTTCGGCACCGACCTGCTCGGGCCGTCGCAGAGGCTGCAGAGCGACGAGTTCCGGATCCGCGCCGAGCTGCTCGGCCCTCAGGCGGTGATCGCCAGCGCGACCATCATCGGCGCCGAGGTGCTCGGCATGGAAGGCAAGCTCGGCCGCATCGCGCCGGAGGCCTTCGCCGATCTCTTGGTGGTCGAGGGCAACCCGCTGCGCGACGTGACGTGCCTGCTCGGCCAGGGCGAGCACATTCCGCTGGTGATGAAGGCCGGCAAGGCCGAGGTGGACAGGCTGGGCGGGTAGTGAGGTGAAAGCCGCCTTATCGGTGACGATCGGAAACAACGTTTCGCAGTGCTTCCGCCCTATTAGGGACGCCGCTACTTCTTTCGTATTCGGCTATGACGACTAAAGAACAAGGCCTGCGAAGCTACAGCTGCTAACATGCTTGGAACAAATGGCTTCGAAATCAAGAAAGCTGGCTCAGGCCGCGATCCAGTCAAGAACCTCTCAGGATATGCTGTGACGAAAATTGCGGGCGCCTCGTGCTTGCTCAATATTGTGTTAACGGCGTCCAATCCAGAACTGCCATCGCGGAGCTGGATATCAGCGGAAATCAATCCGGGACTGTCGGAATTAGCAAGTGAAATTGCTTCCTTTTCTGTTCGAGCGATACCGATAATGTCGTGGCCCAATGACTAAAATAGATTCGCCAATTCGTTGGCGACGAATGTTTCATCCTCAATTATCAGCACACGTGTTTTCAGTATGCTTTCCAGCAACATGCCGACCTCGTTTTCGGCGGCTTCGACGACGGCAGTACTCACCTGAAGTATGTCGACTATTTCTTCAACCGAAAATCCCTCGAGCGACTTCAGTAAGAATACCTGACGTTCGAGAGGAGGTAGTTGTGTCAACTTCTGTTCAGGAAGTAAGATCGGCTGCACGTCTGGATATGTTTTGATCTGTCCCTTCACGACCATCGAAAATTCAGAAAAGAGCGCCTTTCTCGTAAGCTGGAGTGGCTGGGTCCTTCGGCGAACGACAAGTGCGTTCAGTGTTTGCTGCAAGACTTCATCCGCACTCTTCTGGGTTCCTAACAATGCGCGAGCATAACGACGCAGGAGAGGAAAGTGCTCTTCAAGGATGCCTCTTTCGAACCGTTGTGGTGCGTCCACTCTCGGAGGCTCACGTACGCTTTCTTCCGCCTGCGGCGAGCGGGGAGCTTTCGGCGTCGGAGCGTTCTGAACTGACTTTACGATGGTGCCTACACCCTGCGCAAATTTGCGAAAGCGAAACAGAAGTGGAGGTATCAGGGAGTTGATGCCGGAAGTAAGCCGGGCCGCCCAGTTTCGGGCAGTCTCAACGAAATCTCGAGTTAGTTCGGCCATGACCTCCATAGTTCTGGTTAAGGAGGTCAGGTCGATCGTAACATTCGAAACATCGAGCTGAAACTTGGCGAGATTTATTTCGACTCTCATCGAGCCAATGTAAAATTGCAAAAGGTCTGACTGTTGGCGGAAGCTTGTTTGCGGGGCTTCCGCCGACTCGAGCTGGGAAAGGACATGCTCAACATCGGCCAGGCGAGATTTGAGTGCCTCGAGTTTTCCATCAAGGCCGTTTCGAGAAACCGTCGCCGAGTTGCTAATGCTTGGCGATGTAGTTGGATGAATGCCAAGGCTTGCTGCAGCCGCCATGACATCCTTCAAATTAAAGAGCAGAAGTCCAGCATGCTTTCGAAGAAGCTTTCGTGATTGGGTCGATCCTAACTCGTCATCAAGCGGAAGCCGCAGTGACATTACACCTGAGATCAAGCCGGCCATATCGTCTGCGATAGAAAAGGTTGGCTGGCCTAGATGGGCATCTACGACCGGCTGGAAGGCTTTAACTAGAGTTGTCGCCACATCTCTAAGGTGACTGTCATTTACGTTGTTTAGATCCGACTTAAACTCGGAAAGAGAACTGTTGAGTTCTTGGAGCGTTACAATTAGCCCTTGTTTTCTTTGTTCGCCGATCGGCAAATCGGGTGCCGTCGTCATGGCTTAGTCCAATCGACAGACGTTGGAGCTAGTCCAAAATGCATGTTGATCGCATTTGCGATCTGCTCGCGCGCCCGATCGTAGCCGTGGTTGTGTGGTACCCAGTCGACGATTGGCTTTGTTCTTCCGTCATGACTGGGGATCGCCTGCAACGCACTAGCCACCATCTGCCAAGAGCAGCGCTTAAGCACCACCGGCAGCACCAATGCTCCAGCGCTGAGATGCTTCGATCCTATTGCGGGTATTTCGTGATCGTAGATGTAATCGGAAGCGATAAAGCCCGGACTCAACAATAAGATGAAAACACTAGCGGCATCGATGGCATCTTGGATGGTCTTATTCCAGTGTGCCCCTGCGTGGATGCGCTTGTCCGCCCAAAACGAAGCCGAGAATGCGCGCTCGATTGAGCGCAGATGAGTCTGAAAGACCTGAAACGAACCATAATCGTCGTGGGAATACGATACAAACCCGTTCATAGCGGACATGCTCGCATTCGAGTCTTCTCCATGCCCATCTGATGGGTCGGCCGGAGGCCGCAAGCAGGATAGGCCGTCAATTGTGGTTGCGCACGTTTACACGTTTGAATGAGCTTGGAAAACTCGTCGTCATCAGATCATCGTGGAAACGGTAAGCGGTAGCGCACATGAAGTGGAACAAATAAAGAACACGTGGGCAGCAGCGCGATATGTCTGAGGTGCTGGGCTAACCTTTGTGATTAGTGCTACCGCTGACATTTAGCGTGCTTTTTTGCATCGCCGCTGCTCGTACCAGAATTCTTCACCGATAGGTGTCGAGGTTGCCTCTGGGCGAGTACATCCCGCCGATGATGAAGGCCGGCAAGGCCGAGGTCGACCGGCTGGGCGGGTAGGACGGCAAGAGGGCAGGCTGATCGATCCTGCGACAGGCTTCCTGAGCCTCTCCCGTTCTGCGGGAAGGGCGATGCGATCACATATGGCCACCTGCCACGTTCCATGGCCCGGCCATGACGGCGTGGAGACGTCAGTCGCAGAAGTCCGCAAATGCCATAGGCGATAGTCCAGGGCGAGGCTCTGCACGATTTCTGGATAATAGAAGAATGCCACTGAGTTGCCCGACATGTCAAGTTGCCGTGCCCGCCGGCTACTGTGCATGGGGTTGTTTTCGATATTTTGGTCCACGCGACGGCAGGCTATCGCATCCGGCTATCCCGTCCGCCCTCACCACACCACGCGGAGGCCCGCGGTGCCCATCGAGGGGCTCGGGCAGGTCCGACGAGCTCGATCACGTTACCGCTGGCGGCGTTGACGTTGCCGGGCGGAAGCACGACATATCGCGTGCCGATCCCACCCGCCGCTCCGGAGCAAGCCATGAACGCCCCCAACATCGAGTCCGTCACGCCGCAATCGGGCGGCGACGTGGTGGCCTGGCTGACCAACGAGACCCGCGACGAGCGCTTCATCGACAATATCTTCGCCGAGCTGTGCATCAGGCTCCAGCAGACGGGTATTCCCCTCAAGCGGGCGACGATGAATCTCCTGATCCAGCATCCGCAATGGCTCGGCGCCCGGATCATCTGGGGCGACGGCAAGCGCGAGGCCGAGATCACGCGGGTCGACTACGAGGTCAGGGAGCGCTCGGAATATATCGGCAGCCCGGTCTACGAAATCCACCAGGGCGCCGGCGAAGTGCGCGAGCGGCTCGAACGGCCGCCTGGCCGCACGCATGCGCTTTTTGACGAGATGCGCGCGCAAGGCTTGACCGACTATGTGGCGTGGCCGCTGCTGCATACGCTCGGCAAGCGGCATGTCGTGACGTTCGCGACCGACCGGTCCGGCGGCTTCGATGACGCTGACATCGCCGAGCTGCGCAAGGTGCTGCCGGTGCTGGCGCTGGTCAGCGAAATCCGGATGAAGAACCGCCTGGCGCGGACGCTGCTCGAGACCTATGTGGGCACCCATGCCGGCGAGATGATCCTGGCGGGTGCGACGCGGCGGGGCAGCGGGACCACGGTCCGCGCCGCGATCATGATCTGCGATCTCAGGGATTTCACCCGGATCTCCGACTCCTGGCCGCGCGACGACGTCATCGATCTCCTCAACGACTATTTCGACGCGATGTCGGAGCCGATCGCGCGGCACGGCGGTGAAATCCTGAAATTCATCGGCGACGGCCTGCTTGCGATTTTCCCGCTCAGCGATCCCAGGGCCTGCGCCAACCTGCTGCACGCGGTGTCCGAGGCGCGGCAGGCGATGGCGGCGCTGAGCGAAAAGAACAGCATGATGGGTCGGGCGCCGATGAATTACGGCATCGGCGTCCATGTCGGCGACGTCATGTACGGCAATATCGGATCGCGCAGCCGGCTCGACTTCACGGTGATCGGCCCCGCGGTGAACATGGCCTCGCGGCTCGAGGCTCTGACCAAGCAATTGGGACGAAACGTGCTGCTGTCGCGCGCCTTCGCCGATCTGGTCGAGCACGATTTCGCGCTCGAGCATGTCGGCGAGCATTCGGTGCGCGGTTTCAGCGAGCCGATCGAGCTGTTTGCGTATCGCGGCTGAGGCTCGATGGCCGAAAGCAGCGTGACGTGGGGCGCACGCACCGGCTGAGACGGCCCAATGTCCAAAAGGCTCCTACCGTTATGGAGATTGGCCGGACAGTTTCATCGCCGGTGCGCGCAACAATTGCTGCTCGGCATAGTTTGCCAGACGATCGTACTCTTCGGCGATCTTCAGAAGGTTCGCGCGGGAGTCTTGGTATCTGAACGAATCCGCCTTGGCGCGTGTCTTGGCGGCTCGATCCCGCCAATAGGCGGGGTTGTTCATGACGTTCTCGATCATAGCGCTTCCCCCTCTTCCCGGGGACTGCCCATAGACCAACGTCGCCGCGATGAGTCCGCTCCCCGAGGAACCCGGAACTTCGTTCACGCATGAAGAGTCACTGAAACATTCCGTTTGTTTCAGGCGAAGTTTATTTAAGCTGGATTCACACGCGTTATTTTCCGGAACGCCGGATCGCGCGAATCATTCGAGCACTGGGCAGGCTTTTTCATTTAAGGAATTTTTTAAGACCCAGAGGGTCCGCCTGATTATCGGAGCCGGCGGTTCGGCGTGAGCATGGGAATAGGACGGCCCCGGCAACGCGAGAGGCTGGGGCCGGTTTCCCTTGGTGCCGGGGAATTCAGATCGAGGTGATCTTCTGCGCCGGCGCGGCCTGCTCGACGAAGCCCTTGGCGAGGGCGTGATAGACGCCTTCCTTGCAGATCAGGCGCGAGTTCGCATGCGCAATCAGCGCCGCGGCCATCAAGGGCACGACCATCGCGTGATTGTCGGTCATCTCGGTGACGATCACGAAGGCGGTGATCGGTGCCTGAACCACGCCGGCGAAATAGGAGACCATGCCGAGCAGCATGATGGCCGACAGCGGCGCGCCGTGAAACAGCGGCGCGATGTTGGAGCCGAGCCCGGCACCGACCGCGAGCGAGGGCGCGAAGATGCCGCCCGGCATGCCGCTGATCGAAGCGAACGTGGTCGCCAGGAATTTCCAGACGCTGAAGCTCGCCGGCAATTGTGTTCCGGCTTCGAGCGCGGATTTGACCTGATGATATCCCGTGCCATAGATCGCGCCGTCGGACGCAATCCCGCAAATCGCAGCCGCTAATCCGCACATTGCGGCAAAACCGACTGGATAACGCTTGATCGCGCTTCCCACCGGATTGGCAAACCCGCGTGCCATTGTGATCAGGATGCGACTGAACAGGCCGCCCGCAAGACCTCCGGCAACGCCGCAGAGCGGGACCGCGAGCCAGTCGGTGCCGTTGCGCAGGGCCGTCGCGCTGGTGCCGAAATACGTATAGTTGCCCATCAGCGCGAGCGAGGTCAGGCCGGCAGCGATCACCGCGCCGATGATCAGGCTGCTGGTTCTCGTTTCAAAGGCACGGCTCATTTCCTCGATGCCGAACACGATCCCGGCCAGCGGGGTGTTGAAGGCGGCCGCGACACCTGCGGCCGCGCCGGCAAGGATCAGGCCGGGTTGGCGCCGCGGCGAGAAGCGGCCGAGCGCAAACATGATCGAGGCGCCGATCTGCACCGTCGGCCCCTCGCGCCCGACCGACGCGCCACACAACAGGCCGAACAGGGTCAGCAGAATCTTGCCGGCCGCAACGCGCAGCGAAACCAGGCTTTCGCGCGCGGTCTGGTCGGTCAGATGGCGTGCAGCGATCGCCTGCGGGATCCCGCTGCCTTGCGCGTTCTGAAAGAAGCGGTTGGTCAGAAACACCGACAGCGCGAACCCGGCCGGCGTCAGCACCAGCGAGGCATAATGGAAACGGGATACCACTGCGCCAAACGCGATCTGCGCCAGATCCGCGAGTTGTGCGAGCGCGACGGCCGCCGCACCGACCGCAATGCCGCCCAGCAAGAACAGGGCCCGGCGCTGCCAGCGCGCGGAGACCAGTCTGAACAGCCGCCTCTGGCGGTTGGAGGGGAAGGTCATCCTGACGAATTCTCAGCTCATGTCGTGGTCCGATACGAAGCGGATCACGTCATTCCTAGCACGCGTCGATGGTATACGAAGCTCAAGAAATCAGCACGGTGTGCCGGCGCAGTCGCCAAACTCCAAGGCCGAAATGCGCGATACCGGCTGAGGGCCAACTCTTCGGCGATCTTCAGGAGGTTCGCGCGTCAGTTTTGGTGTCTGAACGACTCCGCCCCGGCGCGTCCTTTCCCGCGGTGACGCATGATTGAGGGACGCGGAAAAACTGGCACAAATTGCACTTTGCGCGGCTTTCGCCGCGGCGTATTTTGACCGTCCCATTGAAGGGCGCGTGTCATGTCCGAAGTGATTGTTCGAGCGGGCATCGTCGTATTGGGACTTTGCCCAATCGCAATGGTTGCCGTTGCTCTGTTCATTTGATGGATGCTCACCTGGCCCGACCGCGCTACCCGGGCCGGTAGATGGCCCCAGCGCCTGCCCTCCCAGGCCCCCATAGGTTGCTGGGGCCGCTCAACAAGGAGGCCGCCGGTTGGGCGGCCTCATTCTGCCTGATACTGAGTTGGCTAAGGCAAATTCACCGGGATTGAAGCCGCCCGCTTGATACGGGCACTGAATCGAAAAGGGCCGTCGCATCGGCGGCCCTTTTCTGCCGGTCATAATAGGTCTGTAAAAACTCAGTCGTGAAAAAATGCTCTGCAAAGAACGGTAACGCCAGCAGGGTTGGTATTACGTCCGTCCTATCTTTCCAGAAATCCGGATCAGTACGGTGTTCCTGCGGTGGAACTGGTGGCCTGCGCGAGAGCCGAAAAAAAGCCCTGCGTGCACTGCGATGCGGGCGCGGTCGATCGTGCGTCTATCTCCGGCGCCGCTGCTTTCTCGGAAACAGCCGGTCGCGGATGTAGCGGGAGGTCGGCGTCAGGCGAAGGCCCCGCGGCTTCTGCCAGGCGGCGCGGTCGATCTCCTTCTTGTCGCCGATCGCCAGTCGACCCTTGGCGTTCTTGGCGATGAAGATCGCGTCGCTCATCCTGCGGCCGGAACGCTTGTTCCTGGCCGTCACTTCTTTCCACAGGCTGAGCCTGCCGAGCTTGAGCTTCGGCAGCTCCTCCTTGATTTCGCGCTTGATGCAATCCTTCCCCGTCTCGCGCGCGCGCCTGCGCCCGCCGGGGAACATCCACAGCCCGTCAGATCGGCGTCTAACCAGAAGAACCTTGCCGCGCTTCGCGGCTACCAGCTTGGAGGACTTGGGCATTGGAGTACTTGGGCATTTGCTGCGCAATGATCGAAATAGAATCGACCCATTTTAACTTGTCTATTTGTGTAGACAAGTTCGATGCCACATTGTTCCACAGCCGTGTGTCGGCTGTTTGTCTTTGACGGCTGCGATCCTCGCTGCGCGCGGTCGGCCGTGGCTTCCATCTCGCTTGATGTCCGGTACCTCACGTTGAATTCGTGAAAGCTGTTACGGCCGGTGACCGGAACTCACCCGGTTGCGTCGTGATAACGATCCCCATGACGGACCGGCTTTCACCGCTTGACTCAATGTTCTTGTTTTGTTCTAATTACCTCCACCGGGAATTGGAGGACGCCATGGACAACCGCATCAGCGAAATTCGCAGGCAGATCAGGGCGCTGCGCGTCAGCATGCTCGAGGCCGAAGCCATCATGCGCCAGCAGATCAACCGCGATGAGGACTGCGCCTTCGTCGCCGGGGACCTCTTGAAGATGCGGCTGGTCATGAGCCGCCTGGTCGAGGAGCGGGAGGTCCTGGGCGACCGCGATCCGATCATCGTGCATGCGAGCGTTGCACCGCGCCGTCGCGCCGCGACGCCAGCCTTCATTCGCCCGGCGAGGCGAGAGCTGGCCGCCGGCGAAGCGCGTGCATGACGGCGCGCTCGGAATGCGGCGGCTGCGCGCCGAGTTGCAAGACGTGATGTGCCGGAGGAAAGATGAGAGAGCCGCTTCGGTATTTCCACGACAGCGATGATCACGCGCCCTGGATCAAGGCGCTGGCCGAGGTCCGGCACATGGCGACGCGGGAAGGCTGGTGCTTTCACCACGTGCAGGCGATCATCGTGGCGATCGACCAGTATGCCGAGGCCGCGCTCGGCAATCGCGAGTTCTTCCTCAACCGGCCGCAGACCGTCGGCCCGGTGAGAAGAGGCGACGTGCCTTAACACGCTGATCGGCAGGCATACGCGTTCGGCGTCGCGGCAGCTCAACGCGCTGTCCGCGGCGGCGAAAGGCCTTGCTCAGGAAATGCCGGCTATTTCGTGTAGCCTTGACTGCTGCAGTACCACCAGGATTCGGCCGGCGATGCGCCATGCTCGATCACGTATTTCCGGCAGGCTTCGTAGCTGACCGCATAGCGCTTCCCGCACGGTACCGCAGAGATGCCGAAATTGCTGGTGGAGCATGTGGATGCGGCGTGGCCCGTCGACATCGACAGGACGCCGATCACGGGCAGGACCGCTAGAAGTGACAGGGTCTTCATCATAGCCATCGCCTCCCAAGTTGGAGGACAGCGGGGCCGCCGTCCCCGCGGAGAACCTACTACATCGCACGCCTTTCACCACCGGATTTCGCTGATCAAACGCGCGCTCTGCATCGTCGCGCACGCCGTGTTCGTCGTCATGTCCGGCGCATGACGCCTTCCGGGCGCAGGGGCCAAATGTCCCGGCCTGCCTGAGGCGGCCGGGATGGCCAATCCGCTGCCGGCGACATATCGTGACGGTCCGCGGCCGAATCTGAGGCGGATCGTTCATCGCCGGGTCATGTCAATCCGGCCATCGTCAGCGCCGCGCCCGCGAGGGGCGGCGGCACATTTGCGAAGGAGTTTCGGATGATCAGGGGCTGGCAGGTTGCGACGTCGGCGCTCGCCATCGTCGTGATGGTTGCAACGCTGGGGGCTGAGGCGAACGCGGCGCAGTGCGGCAACGGGCCCGGCGGGTTCGAAGCCTGGAAGCAGCAGTTCTCGGGCGAGGCGAGCGCCAAGGGCATCGGCCCCACCGCCGTCGCCGCGCTGATGCAGACCCATTATGCCAGTGCGACGATTGCCGCGGATCGTGGCCAGCGCAGCTTCGGCCTGTCGCTCGAGCAGTTCATGGCCAAGCGCGGATCTGCGACCATCGTGGCGCGCGGCCGATCGCTGAAGCAGTCGCAGGCGGCGCTGTTCGCCTCGATCCAGCAGCGCTATGGCGTGCCGCCGGGACCGTTGATCGCGATCTGGGGCATGGAGAGCGGTTTTGGCAGCCAGCGCGGCAATCAGAACATGCTGTCCTCGATCGCAACGCTTGCCTATGACTGCCGCCGTCCGGAGTTCTTCACCGACCAGCTCTATGCGGCGCTGAAGCTCGTCGACCGCGGCACTTTGTCCGGAAGCACGCGCGGCTCGATGCATGGCGAGATCGGCCAGACCCAGTTCATGCCGAAGAACGTCCTCGCCTACGGCACCGGCAATCTCGACGTCGCGGCCAACGCGCTGAGCTCGACGGCGAACTTCCTGCGCGCCCATGGCTGGCGCGCCGGCGCCGGCTATCAGCCCGGGGAACCCAACTTCGCTGCGATCGAGGCGTGGAACGCGGCAGGCGTCTACCAGAAGGCGATCGCCATCATGGGGCGGCAGATCGACGGCCAATGAGCGCAGGCGCGAGTTCCTTCATCGCCTGTTAACGCAACGATGCCCAGATCGTGCGCTGTGAAACGGGAGCAGATGGAAACCGGCTCCATGCTCAAGAACGGCACCTACGCGGCGTGGTTTCGAACGTCGCTTGCGGACGGCACCGGCATCGTGCACGTCGCCGATGGCAGGCTGTGGGGCAGCGACGCGGTCATGCTCTACAGCGGCACCTATGAGGTCGACGGCGAGCACTTCTCCGCCGTGCTCACCACGCAGCGGCACTCCAGGGACGGCACGACCGTGTTCGGCACCGACGATCTCGTGGTGCGGCTCGAGGGCATCTGGACCGGCGCGATCGCGACCTGTACGGGCAGGGCGGACGCCGTGCCCGATCTCGCCTTCGAGGTGACGCTGATTCCGAGCCAGGAGGTGGCGCCCGAGCCGCCGCTCGATCTGCCGCTGCCGAAGTTCGACCCGAGCAAGCTTCCGAAGCTGCCGAAACGCTCCAGCCGCTAAGGCATGATCCGGAAAAGTGCGAAGCGGTTTTCCCGCGCGACAAACGCCAAAGGCGTTTGCGCGGGGATCATGCTCACGCGTCGCGCGGGCCTGCGGTCTCCGCGAACGGCGCGCCGGGGATGTAGAGCTTCAGCGCGCGGATCTCGTAGACCGCCGATGGGTTGACGCTGCGCAGGTCGCGCGCCGCGGCGATCGCCTCCGCTTCATCGGCGCAATCGATCACGTAGAAGCCGAGCAATTGCTCCTTGGTCTCGGAGAACGGCCCGTCGATCACCATGCCGTGGCCGGGCCCGCGCAGCGTGCTGGCGTTGCGAGTATCGCCGAGCCGCGCAGCGGGGCCGAGCTTGCCCTTCAGCCGTTGATGGACCTCGCGCAGACCCGTCATCACGGCAGCGTCCTCCTCGGCGTTCCACGACTTGACCTCGGCTTCGACGTGATAAGCCAGGATGGCATAAAGCATCTGATGTGCTCCTTATTTCTGATGCGACAGGCCCAAGGACGTCTCGCGGCGATCCGAGCCGACATTTCATCTGTAGCGGATCGGACGGTTTCTGTGCTGCGACAAGGTATCCCGGCGGCCGGCATGGCGGCGGCGAATCGCGCAGGCCAAAACAGCAAAAAGGCGCGGCGGATGAGCTTCCGCCGCGCCCCCGATTTTGATGTCTCGCTGGTCCAGGGCTGAGAGCGCCCCGATGCCAGGCTGATTGCTCAGGTCCTAGCGGGCGATCCCAGCGAGGTGACAGCGCTTGAGACAAGACACTAGATCACCTCCTTTCTTTGTTGATGGGACTTCGAATATAGGTGCCGAATCCGCCGCTGTTAAGGCCGCCTCCGGCCCGTCCGCGCCGGGAAACCGGCGGGATTGCGGCGAAATGGTTTCTTTTGCGGAGAATCAGAACGCACGCCGGGGCAGTTGAGGCCGCCGCCCGGCCGTGTTAGGTGAACGCGAGATGCGGGTGTAGCTCAATGGTAGAGCAGCAGCCTTCCAAGCTGAATACGAGGGTTCGATTCCCTTCACCCGCTCCAATGATTCCCCCTGATGCTGCAAGGCCCTTTAAAGGGTCTGGGCGGCCGTAGGTTCATCCGGATGCATCGGCTGCGGGTCTGCCGCGAAGCGTTTGATGTGTGCTGCGGATCTGAACCGCACCCGTCTTGTCATGCCAACCGCAAGGATGTTCAGGAGCCCGAACGTGCCGGTTCGTGGCGCGACCGTGCAGTAGCCGGCTCATATCCCAACTGCCAAGTGGCTTGCCAGATCGCTTGACTCGGCATGAAGCAATATCGGCCGCGCGCAAACTTTCAGCGATGTCTTGATCTCCCCCGGTCAGCGCTGCGTCTGCAGACATTGCCGGCGAGGCGGCTTGCGCTCTCAATCGTCCTGTTGAACGTTCAGTAAAGTGGCGTACTAAACATACCGGCTGCGGCTGACCTTCTGGCTTTCCTGTTATCGGGACGGGCCGAACTGCGTCGGCCGGACCAGATCGGCAATCGTTGTC
The DNA here is from genome assembly GCF_046718885.1 of Bradyrhizobium sp. UFLA01-814. Lineage (NCBI taxonomy): Bacteria > Pseudomonadati > Pseudomonadota > Alphaproteobacteria > Hyphomicrobiales > Nitrobacteraceae > Bradyrhizobium > Bradyrhizobium sp. UFLA01-814. The sequence continues at coordinate 40,400 of NZ_JAQOSR010000072.1, forward strand.
CGCCGCATCCGCTACAAATTCCGAATAGTTTGCTGCATTGCGAACAACGCCGCTTGCCCGTGCGAGCGTCGCGAATATTTTCGCCAGGGTCGCGAGAACCGGCTTGACGGCTGAAAAATTTTAGTACTACGTTTAGTAATACAAAAAACTAAACATCGCGCATCGAGCGCCGATGTGCAGGAGGAGCCCAAGCCAATGCCGGAGCCGTCTCCGGCAACGGTCCGTCTCGTCCTTCACTCGTCGCTCCTCAAACTCGGTTTCAGGGTCTTGGCGTCGCTCCGGCAGAGCGCGCCGAGCGGGTTGGATGCTTCAACGAGAGAGGAAACGGATATGCGAACATTCAATTGGCTGAGAAGCTCGGCGGCCACCACGGTTCTCGGGGCGGCGCTGCTGGGGATATTTGGCGGAGGCGAAGCTGCGGCCCAGGGTAAGCAGCTCACGCTGTGCTGGGCGGCATGGGATCCGGCCAACGCGCTGGTCGAACTCGGCAAGGATTTCACCAAGCAATCCGGCATCGAGATGAAGTACGAGTTTGTCCCCTGGACGAGCTACGCGGATCGCTTCCTCAACGAGCTCAACTCCCACGGCAAGCTCTGCGACCTGATCATCGGCGACAGCCAGTGGATCGGCGGCGCCGCCGAGAACAAGTGGTACGTCAAGCTCAACGACTTCTTCGCCAAGGAGAAGATCTCGATGGACGACTTCGTCCCGGCGACCGTCGTCGGCTACTCGCAATGGCCGAAGAACACGCCGAACTACTGGGCGCTGCCGGCGATGGCCGACGCCGTGGGTTGGACCTACCGCAAGGACTGGTTCTCGCGGCCCGACATTCAGTCGGCTTTCAAGGCCAAGTACGGTCGTGATC
>NZ_JAQOSR010000073.1:0-40636 GCF_046718885.1 Bradyrhizobium sp. UFLA01-814
CTCTTTTGGGGCGGGGGGGGGGGGGGGGGGGGGGGGGGGGGGGGGGGGGGGGGGGGCGGCTCCTCAGGAAGGTGTTTTTAGGGCCTTTGCAAAGCTCTTCTTGATCGGCTCGGAGGTCTCGGTCGCGACCTTCTTCGCGATCTCCCAGAGCTCCTTGTTCTGCGCGGTCGTCACTTCGAAAGCCTTGCGGCCGTGATCGGCCGAAAGCTGGATGGCTTCCGACAGCGACCTGGTGCCGGCGAGCTCGGATATGAAGGCGAGGGCCGAACTGGCGTTGATATGCGAGATATCGATCACCTTGGCTGCGTAGTCCGCGGCGCCCTTGGCGTTGACCGCGTATGCCTCCTTGAGCAGGACAGAGATTTCCTCCGAAGCTTCCTTGGCCTTCTCGAGCTGTTCTCGGGCACGCCTCGCATTTTGTTCGGCGATACCCTGAAAGGCCTGAGGCAACGCGAACAGGGGCAGGCCAAAGCCGCCGGCTTTCGGATCATCGCTCACTTCATTCGTATGGACGTCACTCACTGGCTCTGATCCTTTCAAGCGAAACCAGATCAAGGAAAATCCGCGCCTCGCGGTGCACGGACGCTGGGGAAGCGCACCTGGAGCGCTTCCTTCCACATGGCTTTTTGCTGATGCCGGGTCACCGCGTGCCCGCTTGAGCCGACTATGCAGGATCGGCGGCGCAGCTTCCGTTCGCTTTCTGACTCTCGCGGAGATTTTTTTCCGGGACGAAGCGGCGGCGATTCATCGAACACATCTCGACCGCTTGCGCCAGGAGAGCCTGGCCGGGCGCGGTCCCGGTCGCGACACGCGCACGAAGGCAATTCAGCGCGACAGGTTGGAACCTCGGCGCGCGGCCGGAGTCGATTCCGTTGCTCCCGGCCAATGCCCCCCAAGCCCACCGGGAGAAAACCCCCACTGGGTTGGCGGCCTTGGTGTAGCGTCAGTTTCGCGCACCGGGGCCGTTTCGTGCCGGACTGGAAAATTGGATACCGCGGGCGCATATTTCTGGCATGGCGACCATTGTTCAATGCAATTGCGGCGCCGAGTACAGACGCACCGAAGAGAAGTTCTTGGTGCCGCATACGGGTGATGCGATCTGCACGGTCTGCGGAGCAGCGTTGGAATCGTGGCTGGAAGCGACCCACGTTCCCACATACGAACTTATCGAACGTCCGGATCGAGGACAGCCAGGCGGAATGACCGGCCACCCCTGATGGCCTGGTCGTGACCTGACGATGGCTCGCGGTGTCCGTGCCTCGGGAACGGCTCGTTCGATCGACTAGCCGAGCCGCTGATCGCGCGCATTCTGGGTGTCCTCGGTGGCGACCTTGACGGCTTCGGTCGCGGCGCGCTTCTCGGCGCCCTTGCGGCTCGAGATGTCGATCGCCTTGCGGCCGGCGATCTCGTTGCCGGCCTCGGCCGGCATCTGCCAGAAGAACCAGGCCGAGGCCGCCGAGATCAGCGAGACCACGATGAAGGCCGGCGCGAACACGTCGGCGGAGAGCTCGGTCTGGTGATGCAGCGCCAGCGTGGTCTCAACCGAGAACGCGCCGACCGCGACGCCGGCGGACACCGCGAGCTGCTGGTTGACGCTGACGAGGGTGGTAGCCCGGCTCATCTGCGGCGCCTCGACCTCGGCATAGGCCACGGTGTTGATCGCGGTGAATTGCAGCGAGCGGAAGAAGCCGCCGACCACCAGGATGGTGAAGATCAGCATCAGCGGCGTCGAGATCGTGAACAGGGCGCAGGCGGCGAGGAAGGCCGAACTGACCACCGCGTTGACGGTCATCATGTTGCGGAAGCCGAAGGCGCGGATGATGCGCGCCGCCAGCGTCTTCATGCCCATGGCGCCGACCGCCGACGCAAAGGTGACGAGACCGGACTGGAACGGCGACAGGCCGAAGCCGACCTGCATCAACAGCGGCAGCAGGAACGGCAGCGCGCCGATGCCGAGTCGGAACATGAAGCCGCCGACGATCGACGCGCGCATGGTCGGCAGCCGCAGCAAGCCGAAATCGAGCACCGGCGAACCGGTCCGCCGCGCGTGGATCACGTAAAGCGTCATCGACACCGTGCCGACCCCGACCAGCGCGGCGACGATCGGCCACGGCAGCAAATTGAGCCCGGCCACCGACAGCCCGAAGGCGATGCCGGCAAGGCCGATACCGGCCAGCACCAGTCCCACGAGATCGAAGCGCTCGGGATCCTCGCTCTTGATCGGGTCGATGTATTTCAGCGCCAGGAAGATGCCGAGCAGCCCGATCGGGATGTTGATCAGGAAGATCCAGTGCCAGGAGAAATAGGTGGTGATGAAGCCGCCGAGCGGCGGCCCGATCACCGGGCCGATCAGCGCCGGGACCGTGACCCAGGCCATCGCGTTGACCAGCGCGCTCTTGTCGACCGAGCGCAGCAGCACCAGCCGCCCGACCGGGGTCATCATAGCCCCGCCGAGGCCCTGCAGGATGCGGGCGAACACGAAATCGGTCACCGAGGACGACAGTGCGCAGCCGATCGAGCCCAGCATGAACACGCCGACGGCGCCGGCAAACACGATGCGGGCGCCGAAGCGGTCCGCGGTCCAGCCGCTCGCCGGGATGAACACCGCGAGCGACAGCAGGTAGGAGGTGATCGCCAGTTTCAGCGTCAGCGGGCTGGTGCCGATATCGGCGGCGATCGCGGGCAGCGAGGTCGCGATCACCGTGGAGTCCATGTTCTCCATGAACAGGGCGGTGGCCACGATGAGCGGGATCAGGCGTTGCTTGTTCATCAAAATAGGACAGCTGTGCTGAAAAGGCGGGCGAGCGGGCCATATCATCCTGCTCTCGGCCACGCTATTGCGGAACCGGCCAAACGCCCTAAATCCTGCGTGACGCTGGTATGCATCCGCCCGTGTCCAAAGGTTCGCCGTGATCTACGTCCTTGCCGCTCTCTTGCCGCCGATCGGACTGCTCCTGAACGGACAGCCGTTTTCGGCCATCTTTAATCTGGTCCTGATCGTGTTTTGCGCGGTTTTCGGGCTGTTTTTCCATGTGTTGCTGCTGGTGCCGTCGGCCCATGCCGTGATCGCGGTCCACATGAAGCGCGAGGACCGGCGCCATCGCGAAATGGTCGAGGCGATCCGCCGCCATGGCCCGCCGCCGGGTTACCGGGCGCCCTGAACCGGCCCCTAAAAAGGCCTGTGCATGGCTGGCAAACACTTTGATTCGTCATGCCGCCATGCTATCGACCAGCGTCAACCCCACCGATGGGCGCCGATTCGACGGTGACGCAGCGAGCGTCGCCGCAGGCGGCGTTCATCCGTAAGACCATCGCGGCTGGGCCGCAGATAAAGGAGTTGGCAATGGCCACGGGATTTCCGGCTATCCGCGAAGCCTTCACGTTCGACGATGTGCTGCTGAAGCCCGGTTTGTCCGACGTGCTTCCCTCGGAAGTCGATATTCGCTCGCGCGTCACCCGCGCAATCTCGCTCAATATCCCGATCATGGCGTCCGCGATGGACACCGTCACCGAGGCGCGGATGGCGATCGCGATGGCGCAGGCCGGCGGCCTCGGCGTCATCCACCGCAACTTCGATCCGGAAGGCCAGGCCGCGCAGGTGCGGCAGGTCAAGAAGTTCGAGTCCGGCATGGTGGTCAATCCGCTGACCATCGGCCCCGACGCCACGCTGGCCGACGCGCTGACCTTGATGAAGGAGAACGGCATCTCGGGCATTCCGGTCGTCACCGGTGCCGCCAAGAACGTGCCAGGCAAGCTGGTCGGCATCCTGACCAACCGCGACGTCCGCTTCGCCAGCGATCCCCGGCAGAAGGTCTCGGAGCTGATGACGCACGAGAACCTTGTCACGGTGCGCGAGGGCGTCGGCCAGGACGAGGCGAAGCGGATGCTGCACAAGCATCGCATCGAGAAGCTGCTCGTCGTCGACGACCAGTATCGCTGCGTCGGCCTGATCACCGTGAAGGACATCGAGAAGGCGGTTGCCCATCCGCTCGCCTGCAAGGACGAGCACGGCCGCCTGCGCGTCGCCGCCGCCACCACGGTCGGCGAGACCGGCTATGAACGCACCGAGCGGCTGATCGATGCCGGCGTCGACGTCGTCGTGGTCGACACCGCGCACGGCCACTCGCGCCACGTGCTCAACGCCGTCAACCGCATCAAGCGGCTCTCCAACGCCGTGCAGGTGGTGGCCGGCAACGTCGCGACCGAGGGCGGCGCGCAGGCGCTGATCGATGCCGGCGCCGACTGCATCAAGGTCGGCATCGGCCCGGGCTCGATCTGCACCACGCGCATCGTCGCCGGCGTCGGCGTGCCGCAGCTCACCGCGATCATGGACGCGGTGGCCGCGGCGAAGAAGGCCGACGTGCCCGTGATCGCCGACGGCGGCATCAAATATTCCGGCGACCTCGCCAAGGCGCTCGCCGCCGGTGCCGACATCGCCATGGTCGGCTCGCTGCTCGCCGGCACCGACGAGACGCCGGGCGAAGTCTTCCTGTGGCAGGGCCGCTCCTACAAGGCCTATCGCGGCATGGGCTCGGTCGGCGCGATGGCGCGCGGCTCGGCCGACCGCTACTTCCAGCAGGACATCAAGGACACGCTGAAGCTCGTCCCTGAAGGCATCGAGGGCCAGGTGCCGTACAAGGGTCCGGTCGGCAATGTAATGCACCAGCTCGCCGGCGGTCTGCGCGCCGCGATGGGCTATGTCGGCGCCAAGGACATCAAGGATTTCCACGACAAGGCCGAATTCGTCCGCATCACCGGCGCCGGCCTGCGCGAGAGCCACGTCCACGACGTCACCATCACGCGCGAAGCCCCGAACTATCCGGGCGGGGTGTAAGCCCAAGCACCGTCATTCCGGGGCGGTCCGAAGGACCGAACCCGGAGTCTCGGGATTCCGGGATGCCATCATCTGCTAGGCGAGCCAGCGCTTGCGTCGCTTGTAGTGCTTCACATCGCGGTATGATTTTCGCTTCTCTCCGGCGACGCCAAGATAGAACTCCTTGACGTCCTCATTCGCGGCGAGCGCGTGCGCTTCGCCGTCCATCACCACGCGGCCGTTCTCGAGGATGTAGCCGTGGCTTGCATATCTGAGCGCCATATTGGTGTTCTGCTCGGCGAGAAGAAACGACACACCTTCCCTGGCGTTGAGATCCTTCACGATTTCGAAGATCTCTTCGACGATCTGCGGCGCGAGGCCCATCGATGGTTCGTCGAGCAGGATCATCTTCGGGCGCGACATCAGCGCGCGGCCAATCACGCACATCTGCTGTTCGCCGCCCGACGTATAGCCGGCGGTGGAATTGCGTCGCTCCTTGAGGCGGGGGAAATAAGCATAGACACGTTCAAGGTCCTGGGCGATCGCGAGCTTGCCGTCCGTCCGAGTAAAGGCGCCGGTCAAGATGTTCTCCTCGACCGTCAGATGAGGGAAGGCACGCCGACCCTCCATCACCTGGATGCAGCCGCGTCGCACCACCTCGTTTGGCGACAGGGACTTCACCTCGACGCCGTTGAACAGGATCGAGCCCTTGGTGACCTCGCCGCGCTCTGCGTGCAGCAGATTGGAGACCGCCTTCAGCGTCGTCGTCTTGCCGGCGCCGTTGGCGCCGAGAAGCGCAACAATGCCGCCTCGCGGGACCTCCAGCGAGACACCCTTCAACACGAGAATGACGTGATCGTAGACAACCTCGATATTGTTGACCGATAAAATCAGCGCTGCCGCTTCCGTCGCAGCGGTGACGACCTTGGCGATTGACATGCGCAGACCTCCAAACCGAGCAGGGGCTGCGATCCGGGAGCAGGCAAGCCTGTCTCCCGGACCACTCGCACGGGGTCAGGTTTCTTTCGCGCAGTCGCGCGGCTTGATCTTCTTCTCCGCGGCATACTTCGCGGACACATCGGCGACGAGCGGTTCGATGAGCGATTCGTCAGCCGTGTACCAATCGGAGATCACCTTCCAACCCTTGCCATCCCATTGCTGGACGCGCCCGTAGCGCGCGCCTTCGTGGTCGGAGCAGGAAATGCTGACCGGCTTCAACATTCCCTCAAAGCCGAGCTCCTTGATTCGTGCATCGGTGAGTATGAGGTTCTCAAGCCCCCAACGGACCTGCTCGCCCGTCAGCGGTTGCTTGCCGAATTTTTCTTGCGCCTTGCGGATCGCCTCTACGCCGAGCATGGCATTCGTGATGCCGCGGTTGTAGAGAACTTCGCCGATCTTGCCAGGTTCTGTCGAACCCTTTCCCTTGGCGTAGACGTACTTCTCTATGTCGGCGTGCGCGGGGAATTTTCCTGCGCCATGCTGAAGCATCAACGATTTGTAACCGCTGGCCTGATCGCCCGCCGGCGTTACATCCGGCTCCGCGCCTGACCACCAGACACCGATCATCTTGTCGCGCGGATAGGCGACGGCGGCCGCTTCCTTGATTGCCGTGCTGTTCATGACGCCCCAGCCCCAGACCAGGACATAGTCCGGCCGATGCTGGCGGATCGCCAGCCATTGCGACTTCTGCTCGACGCCGGGATGCGTGACGGGAATCGGCGTGAACTCAAAGCCGTACTTCTGCGCCAGCACCTGCAGCATCGGAATTGGCTCTTTGCCATAGGGGCTGTCATGGTGCAGCAGCGAAATCTTCTTGCCCTTCAGCTTGTCGAAGCCGCCGAGTTCCTTGGCGACGTGCTGGATCGCGATATCGGCCGCGGACCAATAGGTGCCGAGCAATGGAAAATTATATGCGAACACCGCGCCGTTCTTGGAATCGGCACGGCCATACCCCATCGTAATGATCGGGATCTTGTCAGCCGCGGTCTTTTCGGTGAGTGCGAAGGTGATCCCGGTCGACAGCGGATTGATGAAGGCCGCGCCGGTTGGTCCTTTGCTCTTGAGACGCTCGTAACACTCCACTCCCTTGTCGGTCGCGTAACCCGTCTCGCATTCCTCGATCAAAATCTTGACGCCGTTGATGCCGCCGTCGCGTTCATTGATCAGGTTGTAATAGTCTACCACGCCGTTTGCGTAGGGCGCGCCGTTCACAGCGTACGGTCCGGTCCGGTATGACAGGATTGGGATGAACTGTTCGTTTTGCGCTGCGGCCGGTGCGCTAAGTGCCGCGCCGGCCAAGGCGGTCGCGAGTATCAGTAACCTGCGTGCAATACTTGCCATATTGATGTCCTCCTTCATAAAGCGCTGTTTCCCGTCCGCGGTACTTCCTTCCTCTTCGTTGTCGGCGGCCGCCATCCGCATTGCGATCAAGGCACGATCGCTCCCTCAATACGGAAACGGCCAAAGTCTGAGCTTCTCCTTGCCGATCGAGATCAGCCGGGCGAAGCCATGGGGTTCCTTGATGAGCAGATAGCAGATCAAGGACCCGAAGATGATGAACTGGAGATGAGTGATCGTTTGCGTCGACAGTGGCAGGCCGAGCTTGGTCGGAATCACATTCAGCATGATCGGCACGATGAGGATGAAAGCTGCTCCGATGAACGAACCCATGATCGAGCCGAGCCCGCCGATGATGACCATGAACAGAAGCTCAAGCGAGCGGTCGATCGAGAACGCAAGCGGCTCCCATGAACCGAGGTAGACGAACGCCCAGAGCGCACCCGCCACCCCGATGATGAACGAAGAGACCGCGAAAGCCGTTAGTTTTGCATAGAGCGGCCTGATGCCGATCAGCTCGGCGGCGATATCCATGTCGCGGATCGCCATCCACTGCCTGCCGAGATTGCCGCGCACGAGATTTTTCGCCAACACCGCCATCACGGTCACGAAGAGCAGGCACAGCAGGTAACGCTCGACCGGCGAGCGAACGACCATACCGAAGAAATCCAGTTCCGGCGCATTCACTGATCCCGACGGGGCGTAGTTGGTGAACCACGGGATCCGCAGGAACGCCCAATCGAAGAAGAATTGCGCGGCGAGCGTTGCGACCGCCAGGTAGAGACCCTTGATCCGCAGACTGGGAATGCCGAACAGGATTCCGGCACCCGCCGCCATGAACCCGCCAAGCAGAATGGATGCCAGCACGGGCAACGGTGGGATCGCGATCGCGAAGCCAAGCCAGGCAAGCGGGATATGAACGCCGGTCGCCAGCTTGTAGGCGGAATAGGCGCCGATGGCCATGAACGCGCCGCTGCCGAGCGAGATCTGGCCGCAATAGCCGACGAGAATGTTTGTCCCGATGGCGGCGAGCGCCAGGATGAGGAAGGGAAGCAGGATGGCCCACAACAGATAGTCGGTGCCGAACGGCCAGATCCGGAAGGTGGCCAGCAGCGGCACGCCAATGAAAGCAATTCCGAGCAAGACAGCGAGGGCAATACGATCCTGCCGGATCGGGAAGATCGCCATATCCTCCGCATAGGTCGCCTTGAACTGGCCGGCTTCGCGATAGAGCACGATGACCTCCTTGCCTCAGACGCGTTCGATGATGCGTTCGCCGAACAGGCCCTGCGGCCGCAAGAGCAGCACCGCCAACGCCAGCACGTAGGCAAACCAATATTCGATGCCGCCGCCGATGGATGGCCCGAGGTATACCTCTGCGAGCTTCTCACCCGCCCCGACAATGAGCCCGCCGACGATCGCTCCGGGAATCGAGGTGAGGCCGCCGATGATCAGGACCGGCAAAGCCTTCAGCGCGAGAAACGTGATGGAGAACTGCACGCCAAGCTTGGTCCCCCACACGGTCGCCGCGACGAGCGCAACGAGGCCGGCAACGAGCCAGACCACGAACCAAATCCAACTGATTGGAATCCCGATCGAGTGCGCGGCTAAATGGTCGTCGGCCACGGCTCTGAGCGCGCGACCGGTCTTGGTACGCTGAAAGAAGACCGCGAGGCCGGCGACCAGGACGCCCGCGATCAATGCGCCCCAGACATCCAGCTTGTTGACCAGAATCCCGCCCGGGAACAGGCCGTCAAACAAGAACCAGGCGTCGGTCGGAAACAGCCGCAACGGGTAGACATCCGATCCGAAGATCATCTCCGCGGCGCCCTCGATGACGAATGTCACGCCGATCGTCGACATGAACAGCGTCAAGCCGTCCTGATTGACCAGAGGTCCGATCACGAACCGCTCGATCAGCCAGGCGGTTGCCGCCATGATCACGGCGGCAAAGCCGATAGCGAGGATGACCGCGACCCAAAGCGGAAGGCCGTTGGCGACCAGGAGGTCGAGGGCGCGAACCAGCGCCAATCCCGCGAGCAACACCATTGCTCCCTGCGCGTAGTTGAATACGCCGGATGCCTTGAAGATCAGCACGAAGCCGAGCGCGACCAGCGAATAGAGCACGCCGGACATCAATCCGCCGATAAGGACCTCGAGAAACTGACCCAGTGCGATCATGGACGCACCTCAATGCGCGACGCCAAGATATGCGTCGATCACGGCTTGACTTCTCTTCACTTCATCAGGCGTGCCGTCGGCGATCTTCACGCCGTGATCAAGCACCGCTACGCGGTCCGACAGATCCATGACCACGGCCATGTCGTGCTCGATCAGGGCAATGGTCGTGCCGTAATGGTTGTTCACATCGATGATGAACCGCGACATGTCCTCCTTCTCCTCCAGGTTCATGCCTGCCATCGGCTCGTCGAGGAGCAGAAGGTCGGGCTCCATCGCCAGGGCGCGACCGAGTTCGACACGCTTCTGCAAGCCGTATGGCAGACGCCCGACCGGTACCTTGCGGATTGTCTCGATCTCCAGGAAGTCGATGATCTCCTCGACCTTGCGCCGATGCTCGATCTCCTCTGTGAGGGCAGGGCCATAACGCAGCAGCTGCCACAACAGCCCCCGGCGCACCTTCAAGGTGCGGCCTGCCATGATGTTGTCGAGCGCGCTCATCCCCTTGAACAGGGCGACATTCTGAAAGGTGCGCGCGATGCCGCCGCGCGCCGCCTCGAAGGGCTGCATTTTGGACCGGGTGCTTCCCTTGAAGGTGATGGCGCCATGGTTGGGATGATAGAAACCGTTGACGACGTTCAGCATTGAGGTTTTGCCGGCGCCGTTGGGGCCGATGATGGCGCGAATTTCGCCTTTTCTGACGTTGAACGAGACGTCCCGCAGCGCCTTGACGCCGCCGAAGGCCAGTGCCACGCCCTCGACCTGCAGCAGGATTTCGTTGGCGTTTGGCGCTCTCATGCTGCTCTTCCCAGCGATTCTGCCGGACCGATGATCTGCATGTCGCGAATCTTGACTCGTGCCGCGATCGTGCCCTTCCGGCCATCCTCAAACGTCACTTCCGTGGAAATGTCGGCGTCATGCGCTCCGTTGTAGAGTGCCGTGACCAACGACGCATAGCGTTCGGCAATGAAGCGACGGCGCACTTTCTGCGTGCGGGTCAGCTCGCCGTCATCCGCGTCGAGCTCCTTGTGCAGAATGAGGAAGCGGCGAATCTGGGCGCCCGCGAGCACCGTTTCCCCGGCCAGGGAGCGGTTCACCGCGGCAACGTCCTTGGCGACCATGTCGTAGACCAGCGGATGCCCGGCAAGCTCCTGATAGGACCCGTAGGCGACGTTGTTGCGTTCCGCCCAATTCGCGACCGCGACCGGGTCGATGTTGAGCATGGCGCATACGAACTCTCTCGAGTCGCCGAACGTGATCGCTTCCTTGATATTGGGATAGAACTTCAGCTTGTTCTCAAGGTACTTGGGAGCAAACATCGTGTCGTCAGCCAATCGACCGACGTCCTTCGCACGATCGATGATCTTCAGATGCCCGGTCTTCTCGTCGAAAAAGCCGGCATCGCCGGTCCTGACATATCCATCGGACGTCATCGCTTCCGCGGTCTTTGCCTGATCCTTGAAATATCCGAGGAACATGCCGGGCGAGCGAAACTGCACTTCACCCGATTCCGCGATACGGATGTCGACGTTGGGCGCCGGCGGACCAACCGTATCCGAATAGATCTCGCCATCGGGCTGACACGTTACATAGAGGAACGCTTCGGTTTGGCCGTAGAGCTGTTTCAGGTTCAGTCCGATCGCGCGGTAGAACGCGAACAGATCCGGACCGATAGCTTCACCTCCGGTGTATGCAACGCGTACCTGAGACAGGCCAAGAACGTTCTTGAGAGGCTCGTAGACCAGCCAGCGCCCGAGCGCATAGAGCAATCGGCCTGACAGCGGCACCGGACGTCCCGTCAAGACTTGCTCGCCATACCGCCGCGCGACGTCCAGAAAGTAGCTGAACAATCGCCGCTTGATCGGCGCTGCGTCCTCCATCCGGACCATCAGCCGCGTCAGCATGGCCTCGAAACCGCGTGGCGGGGCCAGGTAGAAGGTTGGTCCTATCTCATGACGATCCTGCTCGATTGTGTTGCTGCTCTCCGGGCACGCCATGCAGAATCCGGCCACCATGCCTTGGGCATAGCTGACGTAATGATCGCCCGCCCAAGCCAGCGGCAGATAGGCCAGCACCACGTCCTTGTCGGTCAACTTGTCGAACCGCGTCGTGTCGGTTGCAGCATCGATGCAGCCTCGCGCCGACAGCATGACGCCCTTGGGCGCGCCGGTCGTTCCCGAGGTATAGAGGATGACCGCGATGTCCGAACCGTTGCCGGCCCGAATGGAATCATCGATCCGTTCGCCAAGCGCGGGATCGGCTGCAAGCGCGGCGCGGCCGTCATTGATGATATCGCCGATTGCGATCAGTCGACCGTGGTCGTAGCCGTCGATTCCGCGCGGTTCGTCGTAGATAATCCTGTTCAGTTGCGGCAGTCGGTCGGACACCGACAGGACCTTGTCGACCTGCTCCTGGTCCTGCGCAGCGACCAGCGTCGCCTCGGCGTGAGCGAGAACAAAAGCAAGCTCATCAGCCACTGCATCGGAGTAGACTGGAACGGGGATTGCGCGCAGCGTCTGCGCTGCCATCATGGTCCAGTAAAGCTTGGGCCGATTGGAGCCGACTACCGCGATTGTCTCGCCTGGTCGCAAGCCAAGCCGATGCAAGCCGGCAGCGTAGCTACGTACGATCTCGGCAACCTCAGCCCAGGTCCAGCTCTGCCAGATGCCGAGATCCTTATGCCGGAACGCTGGCCGCGTGCCAAATTGTGCCGTGTTTCGCAGCAGCAATTTGGGAAACGTGTCATACGATCCGCCGCCGGCCATGTCGGTCTCGATCCAAAAACCGAAGCGTTGGTTCGCTCCTGTTATGGTGATGCCTGCTCCATTTTTGGGTAGCAGACATGCGAGTGCCGCATGGTCCGAGATTACAGCGAATCGCAAGTCCGACAAGGGCCAGATTGATGGATCGCGTTTTTGCCGCGGGCGCGCGCGGCAGAGATAGGTCTACCGGCTGCCAATTCGCCGAAGGCGAATCCGGCCGCCACCAGACGGACATTGCGGCGCGAAGACACTGGTCGGCTCTCAAGAGGTAACCCCAATGCTTCGGAGAGCCTCACGTCCGTCGGGCGGTGCCGCGAAGCTGACCCGAAGTCCTGCGCCACTCAGGTGTCGAGGGCGACCGGAAACCGTTTGCCGATTTGCTGCGCGGCCGCCCTCGTTGCGACCCATGGAGGACCGCCTGACCCTTTGGCTCCGCCGTGCCGGATGGCGAGGTCGGATCAGGCGACTTGACCATGGCCGCTTCGTTTGCCGGTGGCGCGCCATGACAACCTTGCCGCCACCAGGAGGCCCGGCGAACCGCCCCCGACATGACAGTATCGCGTTGGCGCCAATGTGCCTGGCATGACGGCCGTCATTTCAAACAACATTTCAAACAGCTCTACGCGAAAACAGCAAATCCATCTCTCTTGCGGGGAGCTGGATTGCATGACTACCTGTGCGCCACGAACCAATCACCCCAAGAGGAAATCAACATGTCCCAAGGAAAGCGCATCGTTCTGGCTTCGCGCCCGCACGGCGAGCCCACGTCGGCCAATTTCAGGCTCGAGGACTACACACCGCCGACACCGGGTGCGGGCGAGGTGCTGCTGCGCACCATCTGGCTGTCGCTCGATCCCTATATGCGCGGTCGCATGGCCGACGGTCCGTCCTATGCCGCACCGGTGCCGGTCGGCGGCGTGATGGAAGGCGGCACGGTGAGCGAGGTGGTCGCCTCCAACAATCCCGGTTTTGCCAAGGGGGATATCGTGCTGTCGCGCGCGGGCTGGCAGACGCATGTGCTGTCCGACGGCAAGGGGCTGGCCAAAATCGATCCGAAGATCGCGCCGATCTCGACCGCGGTCGGTGTGCTCGGCATGCCCGGCATGACCGCCTATACGGGACTGCTCGAAATCGGCAAGCCGCAGGCGGGCGAGACGGTGGTGGTCGCGGCGGCGTCCGGCGCGGTCGGCTCGGCGGTCGGCCAGATCGCCAAGATCAAGGGCGCGCGGGCGATCGGCATTGCCGGCGGCAAGGACAAGTGCGCCTACGTCAAGAACGAGCTCGGCTTCGACGAGTGCCTCGATCACCGCGATCCCAATCTCGCGGCAAAGCTGAAGGAAGCCTGCCCGAAGGGCATCGACGTCTATTTCGAGAATGTCGGCGGAGCGGTGTTCGACGCGGTGTTTCCGCTGCTCAATGCGTTCGCGCGCATCCCGGTCTGCGGCCTGATCGCGCATTACAACGACACCGAAGCGCACGCCCCGAAATGGGCCGGCGCGATGATGCGCAACATCCTGACCAAGCGGTTGACCTTCCGCGGCTTCATCGTCAGCGACTTTGCCGCCATGCATGGCGACTTCCTCCGCGACATGTCGCAGTGGGTGCGTGAGGGCAAGGTCAAGTACAAGGAGTTCGTGACCGAGGGCCTGGACAGCGCGCCGGATGCCTTCATGGGCCTGCTCAAGGGCGCCAATTTCGGCAAGCAGCTGGTCCGGGTCGGGCCGGACAAGGCCTGAGTTACAGGCCCCGGAAGCTCCCATTCCGCGCAACAAAGTATCAAAAGCGCCACAATGGCGGGGATTTGGGGGCCTTTTGGCCCCCATTTGCTTGACGGAGACCCGCAGCAGTTGATTCAATATGGCTATATTTCAGGTGTAGCCATGATTTTTGAACTTGTTGTTTTCGGGGTCATTCTCCTCGCCGTCGGCTATTGGGCGACGATGTTCGTCATGGGCCGCCGCGACGACGTCTTGCATGGAAGATTCGTCGAGGAGCAGCCGGACACGACCCCAGTCCGCATCATGCCGCACGTACCTCGCGTACGGCCCGCGCCGGCCGCACCACCGCCCGACAAAGACTCGCTGCAGGCGCTGCTCACCGTGATCAAGCAGGACCTGCACGACGCGGCGCGGAGCTGACGCGGCTCAGGCCGCCGGCTGCTTGCCGAGCAGCATCTCCAGGTCGACATCGACCTGGCCCTTCGCCCTGACGTGGCGGACCTCGAAACTGTCGGGCTGGAAGCGGTACTCGACGAGACCAACTTCCTTGATGCCGATCACCTCCTGCCGCGCATCGGAGATGACGAAGCCGGCCGAGGGCGCCCAGATGTGTCTGACATGCTCGAACGTGTAGTCGCGACGCTGGTGCACGTGGCCGCTGCCGACCAGACGCCAATCGACCTTGCCGAACATCTCGATCAGGCGGCGGCGCGCCGGCTGCGGGACGAAGCGGATCGCGGTCTCGGCGCGCTCGGCATCGTAGGGCAGGTCGAGATAGAGCGGCTTGTGCAGGAACAGCGCAACCGGCCTGCCGACGGCCTTGTCGAGCGCGCCTGCGAGCCAGTCGAACTGCTCGGCCTCGCTGTCGAGGCCGGTGTTCATGATCAGCGAATTCAGCCCGATGAAGCACCAGCCGGCAGCGTCGAAATGCCAACGGTCCTCGCCGAGCGCCGAGGTGAAGGCGCCGCGCGTCTCCTCGGTCGGCAGTTGCGTCGGTGGCGCGCCGACCGCGGTCGGATTGTCGCCGATGTCGTGATTGCCCGGCAGATAGAGGCAATCGACCGGCAGCGCGTTGTGCAACTCCTTGGCGAACGCGAGGTCGTCGCGGCTGGTCGGCCCGTCGAATGAGACGTCGCCGGAGTTGAGCAGGAGATCGGGACGCGTCGCGTCGATGTGCTCGCTGACGCGATGAAAGTTGTCGATCAGCGGCTTGAAGCGGCGCGCGAGATGGGTGTCGGAGATTTGTGTCAGGCGAAATTGGGGCATGCATCGCTCCTTTCGGCCGGAGCATAGGTCGGCGCGAAGTCGGAACGATGACGATTTTGCCGTCTTGTTCGATGTCTCGTTTGAAGCCCTGTTTGATGTGTTGTTTGGTTTTGCGCCTTGGCGGCCGCTGATCGCCAGTTGCCGCACCGACGCCGGCGAGCCCGCCGTCACCATGCCGGGCACGCCGCTGCCCGGGCCGCGCTGTCGGGGATCGGGGTGATGATGCTGATCGCGTCACACATGAGGGCTGAAACCGCCATTGGTCCTGGGAGTTGGTCATCCGGGCTCGGGTGATGTTTCAACGGGTTACCGCGCGCGCTTCATTGTCTTGGGGGCGAGTGGCGGCTAAGAGGGCGGCAGGGCGCCCGCGGCTGAGGGAGATTTTTGATGTCGGTTCAAATGGTTCTGTTGCCGGTCTTCATCCAGATCGGGCTCGCCTTCGCGCTGTTGTTTGCCATGGCGACGACGCGTACAAGGGCGCTGACGAGCGGCGAGACCAAGATCGCCGACATCGCGCTGCGCGAGCCGAACTGGCCGGCCCAGGCCACCAAGTTCGGCAACTGCTTCGCCAATCAGTTCGAGCTGCCGATCCTGTTCTATGTCCTGATCGCTATTGCGCTGCCGCTGCGCCGTGCCGATCTGTTCATCGTGCTGATGTCCTGGGTGTTCGTGGTGACGCGGTTTGCCCATGCCAGCGTGTTCGTCACCTCCAACGACGTGCGGCCGCGCTCGCTCGCCTGGTTCGCCGGCGCGCTGGTGCTGGCGGCCATGTGGCTGTATTTCGCGCTCAGACTGCTGCTGCTGATCTGATGCGCCCAACCGAAAGAGATCAATGACCCCCGCTGCCCGGCTTTCCGCCGCGATCGAGCTGATCGCCACCATCGACGCACAGCGCATTCCCGCGGCGAAAGCGCTGAAGGAATGGGGCACCGCGCACCGTTATGCCGGCTCCGGCGATCGCGCCGCGATCTCCGGCCTGATCTGGGACGTGCTGCGCCGGCAATCCTCCGCGGCCTATTTGATGGATGACGCCAGCGCCCGGTCGCGCCTGCTCGGCATGCTCAAGCTCGAACGCGGCATGGACATCGCCACGATCCAGGCGCTGTGCGACGGCGGCCGGTTCGCGCCGGATCCGCTGACCGCGACCGAGGAGGCCGCATTGGCCTCGCGCTCGCTCGAGGATGCGCCGGCGCATGTCGCGGGCGACTATCCGGACTGGCTCGATCCGCATCTGGCAAAGGTGTTCGGCGACGACCGGGCGGCGGAAGCGACCGCGATGGCGAGCCGTGCGCCGCTCGATCTGCGCGTCAACACGCTGCGCGGCAAGCGCGAGAAGGTGCTGCCGCGGCTGTCGCATCTCGGCGCCAGGGAAACGCCGTGGTCGCCGCTCGGCCTGCGCATCGAGCTCGGCGCCGACGCGCGCAATCCCGGCATCCATGCCGAGGAGGATTTCATCAAGGGCGCCATCGAGGTCCAGGACGAGGGCTCGCAGCTCGCCGCGCTGTTCGCGGCGGCCAAGCCCGGCGAGCAGGTGATCGACCTCTGCGCCGGCGCCGGCGGCAAGACGCTGGCGGTGGCAGCTCAGATGCAAGGCAAGGGCCGGCTGATCGCGACCGACAGCGACAAGCGCCAGCTCGCGCCGATCCATGAGCGGCTGTCGCGCGCCGGCGTGCACAATTGCGATGTGCGTACGCCGCGCGGCGAGGAGGAGGTGCTGTCGGACATCAAGGCGTCCGCTGACCTCGTGCTGATCGACGCGCCGTGCACCGGCACCGGGACCTGGCGCCGCAATCCCGACGCCAAATGGCGCATGCGCCCCGGCGCGCTCGAGGTGCGGCTGAAGGATCAGGCCGAGGTGCTGGAGCGCGCCGCCCCGCTGGTGAAGGGCGGCGGCCGGATCGCCTACATCACCTGCTCGGTGCTCTCGGAAGAGAACGGCGAGCAGGTCAGGGCCTTCACCGCGCGGCATCCGGAGTTTTCCGTGCAGCCGCCGGAGCAGACCGCAGCGGTGCTGTGGGACAAGGCCGAAGCTTTTGCCGAGGCCGCGCTGCAATCGGCGGAGGGCCTGCTGATGACGCCGCGCCGCACCGGCACGGATGGGTTTTACGTCTCGGTGCTGAAGAAGGCGTGATTTGAATTTCGTCGTTCCGGGGCGATGCGCAGCATCGAACCTCAGGCGCGCAATTGCGCGCCGGGGAACCTCGAGATTCCCCGATGCGCAATTGCGCATCTGAGGTTCGCGCTTTTGCGCGACCCGGAATGACGGTCGTCGCTAGCGCGTCTGTACGCAGACCGCCGCCGGCGTCCGGCTCACCACGATCACCCAGTACAGCAGCGCGCAGGCGCTGATCGCGGCACCCAGCACGCAGACGCCGGGCCAGCCGGCGGCCGCATAGGCCATCGTCGAGGTGATCGCGCCAAAACCTGTTCCGATCGAATAGAACACCATGTAGCAGCCGACCAGCCGGCTCGCGGCGTCGGGCCGCGCGGCGACGATCAGGCTCTGGTTGGTGACATGGATCGCCTGCACCGCGAAGTCGATCATCAGAACGCCGGCCACGACCAGCCATAGCGAGGTGTCGAGGCAGGCGATCGGCACCCAGCCGGCGAGCATCAAGAGCAGCGACAAGCCGGTGGTGCGCTGCCCCCAGCCGCGGTCGGCGAGCTGGCCGGAATTGCGCGCCGCCAGCGCGCCGGCGAGGCCGGCGATCCCGAGCATCCCGATCGTGGTGTGCGACAATGACAGCGGGGGTGCCGCGAGCGGCAGCACGACCGAGCTCCAGAACACGCTGAAGCTCGCGAAGATCAAGAGCGCGAACACCGCGCGTTCGCGCAGGACCTGCTCCTCGACGAACAGTGCGACCGTCGAGCGCAGCAGCTTCGCGTAGGACGATCCGGCCATCGGCTGCGGCGCATGCCGCGGCAGCGCGCGCGCCAACAGCGCCGCCAGCACCAGCGTCAGCGCGGCCGAGGTGAGGTAGACCACGCGCCAGCCGCCGAGATCGGCCAGCGCGCCGGCGGCAAAACGTGCCAGCAGGATGCCCGACACCACGCCGCTGGTGACGGTGCCGATGGTGCGGCCGCGGTCGGCCGGCGCTGCCAGCGTCGCGGCGTAGGCGACCAGCACCTGGATTACGACGGCGAGCAGCCCGACCAGCACCATGCCGGCAAGCAGCACCGCGGCGTTCGGCGCGGTGCCGACGATGGTCAGCGCGATCGCCGACAGCACGGTCTGGCCGACGATCAGCCTGCGGCGGTCCCAGAGGTCGCCGAGCGGCACGATCAGCATCAGGCCGAAGGCGTAGCCGACCTGGGTCAGCGTCACGACGCCGCCGATCACCGCCGGCGTGATGGAGAGATCCTGCGCCATGGTGTCGAGCAGCGGCTGCGCGAAATAGATGTTGGCGACGCTCAGGCCGCACGCGACGGCGAACAGCAGCACGACGGCGGGCGACAGAGCGCGAGCCGTGGTGTCGCCGGGCTTGTCGTTTGTCTTGAGATGGTCCTCGGCCGGCCGGGCCTCAGCCTTGGTCTGGTTCGTCATCTTGCCTCCGCTGCAATTCGCAATCTGGTCTCATAATGAGACCAGTTGCATCGGACACTGTCTAGTCCTATTTTAAGACCAGTTCGGAATCGTGATCGAGGGAGGCGGAGCGCGATGAAGCGGACCGCATTTGCAAAAGCGGAATGCCCGGTGGCGCGCGCGCTGGACGCGATCGGCGACTGGTGGTCGCTGTTGATCGTGCGCGACGCGTTCGACGGCCTGCGCCGGTTCGGCGACTTCCAGAAGAATCTCGGCATCGCCAAGGGCATGCTGACGACGCGGCTGCGCACGCTGGTCGAGCTTGGCGTGCTCGAGCAGGTCGCGGCCTCGGATGGCAGCGCCTATCAGGAATATGTGCTGACCAAGCGAGGCCACGACCTGTTCCCGATCGTGGTTGGTCTCAGGCAATGGGGCGAGGCGCATCTCTACGCGCGCGGCGAGCCGCATTCGGTGCTGCTGGACCAGACGGGGCAGGCGGTCGGGCAGCTCGTGTTGCCGTCGAAGAGCGGCAAGCCGCTGGGCTGGGCGGACACGAAGGTGAGCAAGGTGGCGGCGCGGAGGCGGTGAGCGTGTGGAGCGCAGTCGCCAACGTCGTCGCTATCCTCAAACACCGGCGTCATCCTGAGGTGCGAGCTCTTGCGAGCCTCGAAGGATGGGATGGAGCCGGGCTGTCGCCCTTCGAGACGGTCGCTTCGCGACCTCCTCAGGGTGACGGGAGAGAGTGAGGTATCGTCTCAATCCACAATAAACAGCGTCGCACCCATCTTCGTCGACGAACGGTGCGCGGCGTCGCCGAAATCGGAGACCTGGTAGCTCATGCCCGGCCTCAGCGTGAATTTGCGGCCGTCGCGCAGCTCGGTGTCGAGCTCGCCCGTGACGACGTAGAGCATATGGCCGCGATCGCACCAGTGATCGGCGAGATAATCAGGCGAATACTCGACCATCCGCACCCGCAGCTCGCCGATGTTGAGCGTGCGCCACAGCGCCTGTCCGGTCTCGCCGGGATGCACGGTGGGCGAGACATTGCTCCAGTCGGTGACGGTGAAGGGCAGGGTGGGGATTTTCATGGGCTGGATCCTGACGTCGCGTCTTCCGCCTCTGCATCCTATACACCGGCGTCATCCTGAGGTGCGCGTTGAGCGGTGCGGCAGCAACGCTCGGCGAGCCTCGAAGGATGGGATGGAGCCGGGCCGTCGCCCTTCGAGACGGTCGCTTCGCGACCTCCTCAGGGTGACGGATTACTGCATGCCGCAGCCTCATCCCACCAGATGGTTCGCCGAGCCCTGCCGAATCTTCCCCTCGGCATCCAGCCGCAAATACTCGCAGATCTTCTTGCCGCGTTCGTTCTGGTAGAACACGACGACGCTGTCGGGCGAGACATAGAGGTCGATCAGCTCGAAATGCAGCTCGGGCAATTTTGCCAGCGCCGCGCTCCAATAGGCCCGCAAGCTCGCCTTGCCGCGCACCGTGCCTGACGCGCCGAAACCGAGCGGCGGGATCCGGTCCGAGGTCATCTCGGCGTCCTCCGCATACAGCGCCAGCACCCGCTCGAGATCGCGCGCGTTCCAGGCGGCGATCCAGTCGCGGCCGAGGGTTTTAAGGCGCGACGGGTCGTGAAAATCCGGCATTGGTTTCCTCCATGTGGCTTATGGCCAAATTAGGTCAATAATACTGACCTATATGGATTTGTCCATGCCCAAAGAAGAATGTGGGCGCCCCTTCGAGCGCGGTTGCGGGGGCGGGCGCCGTCGCGTATCTGCTTGCCATGACAGCCCAGCACACAGCCCGCGAACCGTCGACGCCCTCCGTGGCCTCGGCGCATGACAAGATTCTGATTGTCGATTTCGGCAGCCAGGTGACGCAACTGATCGCCCGCCGCGTCCGCGAGATGGGCGTCTATTCCGAGATCGTGCCGTTCCAGAAGGCGGAAGCCGCCTTCAAGGAGATGAAGCCGAAGGCGGTGATCCTCTCCGGCGGTCCGGAGTCGGTGCACGAGACCGGCTCGCCGCGCGCGCCGCAGCTGATCTTCGAGTCCGGCGTTCCCGTGCTCGGCATCTGCTACGGCCAGATGACGCTCGCGGCCCAGCTCGGCGGCGAGGTCGAGGGCGGGCACCACCGCGAGTTCGGCCGTGCCGATGTCGAGGTGAAGACCGACAGCCAGCTGTTCGACGGCATCTGGGGCCATGGTGAGAAGCACCAGGTGTGGATGAGCCATGGCGACCGCATCACAAAGATGCCGCCCGGCTTCTCCGTTGCCGGCACCTCGCCGAATGCGCCGTTCGCGATCATCCAGGACGAGACGCGCAAATATTACGGCCTGATGTTCCATCCCGAAGTGGTGCACACGCCGGATGGCGCAAAACTGTTGCGCAACTTCGTGCGCAAGGTCGCAGGGCTCACCGGCGACTGGACCATGCGCGCCTTCCGCGAGGAGGCGATCGAGAAGATCCGCGCCCAGGTCGGCAAGGGCAAGGTGATCTGCGGCCTCTCCGGCGGCGTCGATTCCGCCGTTGCCGCGGTCTTGATCCACGAGGCGATCGGCGACCAGCTCACCTGCGTGTTCGTCGATCACGGCCTGCTGCGGCTCGACGAGGCCAAGACGGTCGTCGACCTGTTCCGCAACCACTACAACATCCCGCTGGTCCATGTCGACGCGTCGAAGGAGTTTTTGGGCGATCTCGAAGGCGTCACCGATCCCGAGGTGAAGCGCAAGACCATCGGGCGGCTGTTCATCGACGTGTTCGAGGCGGAGGCGAAGAAGATCGGCGGCGCCGAATTTTTGGCGCAGGGCACGCTCTATCCCGACGTGATCGAAAGCGTCTCCTTCACCGGCGGCCCGTCAGTGACCATCAAGTCGCACCACAATGTCGGCGGCCTGCCGGCCCGCATGAACATGAAGCTCGTCGAGCCGCTGCGCGAGCTTTTCAAGGACGAGGTGCGCGTGCTCGGCCGCGAGCTCGGCCTGCCCGAAGTGTTCGTCGGCCGCCACCCGTTCCCGGGCCCCGGCCTCGCCATCCGCTGCCCCGGCGACATCACCAGGGAAAAGCTCGACATCCTGCGCAACGCGGACGCGGTCTATATCGACCAGATCCGCAAGCACGGCCTCTATGATGCGATCTGGCAGGCCTTTGCGGTGCTGCTGCCGGTGAAGACCGTCGGCGTGATGGGCGACGGCCGCACCTACGAATACGTCGTCGGCCTCCGCGCCGTCACCTCGACCGACGGCATGACCGCCGACTTCTACCAGTTCGACATGAAGTTCTTAGGGGAGACCGCCACGCGCATCATCAACGAGGTGAAGGGCGTCAACCGGGTGGTGTACGACGTGACGTCGAAGCCGCCGGGGACGATCGAGTGGGAGTAGGAGGGCCTTCAAGCAGCAATCGCAGTCCGCCTCACTCGGTCCGCTACGCTTGTACCGGTTTCCCGGATACTCGTGCGCTGGGTCATTGCAAAACGCGTTTGGACCGGCTCACTCAATCGCAATTGCCTTAGGCCAGTGCTGCTCTATTTCGTCAGTGATGGGGGTCGCTGTTGTATATCTAAAGTCGGCGTTGAATCTGAGTAGCGCTTCGTTTAGCCGCTGAATGTTTTCCCGTACAGTGCGCGCCGCGTCGGTCGAGACTAGGAAATTCTTAGCCGCAGTTCCGCCTCTGAAGATGGACCAGCACGGCAATCGTGTGAAGGGGATTGACTTTCCAACCTCGAGAACGGGGTCGCCGAATCCGAGACCCGCAGGTGGGTGCGCTTTCGCACGAATTACCCCTTTTACAATAATGTTGCGGTCCCTAGTAACCTCGGAGAGATGGCGGCCAATCCTTCTAAGCCGTTCGATCGCTGTCGAGCTGTGCTTTTCAGGCGCGCGCTCCATAATGAGCGCCCAACGTTGGTTGACGTCCAGCTTCCAGGTAACCAGGGGCCCGACTCTCTCGTCTAACCCTAACAGGCCCCAAACCGTGAACTCCATGGTGGCTTCTAGATTTGCCCAAGCTTGGCAAAGTCGGCCGACTTCCTCGCACGTTTTTGCGCTAGGCTCCATCAAGTGCTCCTTTGGCAGCTGAGAATTCCGTTTGTGGTTGGACGACAACAACGAGACTTAATCCGATCGGATCAATTTTGACGATAACCATACCGGCGGCGACGGGGATGGTAACCTAGCGAATATGCGTGCTCTTCCATCAGTGCGTCACGTGATCCTGCATATCGCCACGCTCATGCGAGCTACGCGATCGGTTTACTGAGGTTGTGGAGCGATTGAACAGCCGGGTTCGCTAAGGTTGTGCCGCGCCGGCAAGATCATCAAGTATACTTGGTGGCATCGGAAGTACCTCCTTAAATCTGCCATCACAGAATTCGTTGTGAGTGGCGAGAGCATGGAGAAGAGTTGGACGCCAATGATTGCGGTAGAACGCACTAAGCTCATAGCGCGCTTGCAACGACAGAAAGCGCCGAACGCCGTTTGCGCTTCCCGCTCGATGTGATGTATGCAACGCCACAGCGTGACTGCTGAGATAAGCATTGATCTCCTGTCGGTAACGCTGATTCAACCTCAGAGTTGTAAATTGGTGGGTTAGGCGCCCGATGAGCTCGAGCGGTGCAGCAACTGTCCCGTCGATTGCAAAGTCAACAACTAGACTTGGTCCTCTAATATCTACTTCGGCTTTTAGGAAGTCGACGTCTGGTATCGCATCAAAGTATGCATGCAGAAGCCGCTTCTCCGCTTCATTCTGACCTCCAAAGCCAGCCAGCTTAACGTGGTTGCAGTGGTGACAGAGCGGAACGAGGTTGCGAGCGTAGATTGAGAGCGTCTTGAAAACCGAGCGAGGCAGATAATGGTCGAGTTCTCTTGCCGGAGAGATGCCGCAGATTGGGCATAGAGTTACACCCGAGAAGATCAGATTCCGAACAGACCAGAGCTTTCTCTTCTCTTGCGTGAAGTCATACGCGTCGTATAGGGCGTCTACTAAATGTTCCGAGAGCGCTGTCCCCTTGAGTACATCGAGCGGTAGGCCTGCACCTTCATCGTAGCGATCGTATAGCTCGAGAATAGCGTCAATGTCTTCAGATGTCGCTGTGTAGCCCCTTACCTCACCGTTGTACCGATAAGTCTTAATCGCCTTAATCAAATCTTCTCGCGCGGCGGCGCGGGATGGCAAAGGGAGGTTTCTCAAGCGTCCTCTCCTTTCGTTGCAAGTCGCGAGAGAACATACGCTCGAGCTTGGGCGCTTAGGCCAGGCGTAAAGAATTCGTCAATTTCTTGAAGCGTGTCACAACCGTCGATGAGAAGGTCGAGAATCTTGTGAAAGTCGGTGCTCGACGCGGTGAGGCCGAATGTGCCGTAGCTGAGGAGGCCTATGTTTTCTCCAAAGGTCTCAAGGGGCGGTGTGGCGATCTCCAGTCGGTCGCCGACACGCTCGACAATTCGAACGTGCCGAGCGAGTGTTTCTTGAAGCAAGACAGGCGAGTGGGTAGCGACGACGCAAAAGGCGTTTACTTCAGTTAAGACCAGACGCACCGCGTGCATGAGCGCAGCCATCAACGGCGGATGTAAGTGAGCTTCTGGTTCATCAAATAGTATAAGCGAACGCGGCTTCGCGTTGGCGACAAGCGAAGCTAGTACGTGTAAGGCGATCTTGTGGCCCGTGCTCCAGCCCAAAAAGATTTGCCTCGCTCGGCGGGCGGATTCAAGAATCTGGTCGGTCTGTTGCTTTAGATCGGTGAAGGATGGGTCTGCAACCAACGGCTCTAGTGCCGCTCGAAAGAGTTCGGTCGTTTGATCATTACGAATTCGCGATAGTAGACTGGCAAATTCTTCAGCTAGAAAATCAACAGACTTAAGTCTCGTCGAGGTGCGACGTTCGACCGCTTCGCTATCTCCGGCCGACTTCTCGGCTAGCTCGACATCGTCTCGCACTTCAGCGGCGATGTCCCTCAAGCCGCAGAACACAAACCGTCCTTCGCCGTTCTCAATATCTCTCGTTATCTGCGATAAGTCCCTAGTCGCAAGTCCGGGGACAATGAAGCTGTCGAAAGCGCTGTAGGAAATTGTGATTACTCGCATGAACCCAATTGACGGAGGGCTCAGTGCACCAAGGTTCTTAATTTGCGGGTTGATTCGCTCTTGCGGTGAAGCGAAGGCAACATGCGCCAAGCGCGACAGGAGGGTGCTCTTCCCGGAACCGTTTCTGCCGATAAGGACAATGATACGATCTGGTAGCAGGGTTGGCTTCCAACTTGGTCCGACTCGGCGATGAGAGCCAAAATAAGTAATCGGCTCCGGGGCGCTGAAGTCTAGTCGGATGGCGTGGTCGGTGCCACTCGGGGTGAAACTGAAGCCCGTGTCCAAATTTGGTAGCGCGCCAAAGTTACCCTGAAAGAGGATCGTGGCATCGGCCAAAAAGGTGCGCCAGTCAGAATTGTCACGAAAGACGGAAACGCTCCAGCCTTCTTCCCTCGAGAAATCATCGACTAACTCTGGATGAGCTACAGCGTCGTTCAGAGCACGCATGATAGAGGCGCGACGCTCAGCTGGGACATCGTTCAGACGTTGATAGTAGTCGAGGCTCGTCCCGACAGACACAAACTCTGGGCCGAGCCGTTGAAAAGACTCTTGAATGAGCGGTCGATCGGCGGCTGTCTGACCACGCTTCAATATTTTGACGCCACCTAGGTACGTGACGTCGCGTGGCTCGTTACTGTGCCGATAGTGAAGATGGTAAAGCGTTTGAAAGCCGTAGTCGTTCCAGTTGTCACGCTGTAAGGCGAAACGGCTGGAGAAGGATTTTACAGTACTTCGTGACGGCGGATAAAGCTCAATTGCCATTGTGTGCGCTGATATGTTGGTTATGTTTACCTGAGGGAGCGATTTGGAAGGAAGCTGGTACAATCCAAGATTGCAGGTGTGGCAATTGTTGTCCAGTCGGATGGCGTGAAGTCCAGAATACGATGATCGATTTCCGCGGCGAACCTCGATCGAGTGCTTAATGCGATCGCTGTCTGCGAGGGTCTGTGTTTTCGGCTGGCACGTGAGCCGCAGCTCTGATTTGCGCCCTCACGCAAATCAAATCTCAAATCTCGCATCTCCTTTGCCTGCGACAAATCACCCCGACGGGCAACTCACCAAAACCTGTCAATCCCGAGATAAGAAAATATTCCGCTTGGCGTTTGACCCAACTCAGATGTTCAATATGCGCGTCTCACCCGACACGAGGGGCGGATCGCGGTCGTCACGAACGTGGTGTGGGATGCGGTGGACGCTGAGTGCGCAGTTGACGAACGCGCATGAGGCGGACGGTGAAGTCGTGTGGTCCTGACGCCCTAGTGGTAGGTGTCTTCCGCGAGATGCGAAGCATCTTCGCGAAACGGTGACAAAAAAGCCCAGTCTCGCCGGGGAGAGCACGAAGTAAGCCGCACAACCATCGCGCAGGGAAGGCCGGATGTTTCCGGTTACACCTGTGGTCCTACCCCCGAGCTCTCTACCCATTGCTCGGGGCCCATGGGTGCGATCGGCACCCGGTCTTCCCTGCGCCCTCTGATCGAAGAGGGTGAAACCAACAGCAAGGCTCGGACGATTGTCGTCGCGAGAACGCGTTGTCATATCTGACGCTGTTTGACACGGTTGAACCGAACTGTGCGCTGTTCATCCGGCGCGGCCAGGGTGTCTCCCCACTGTTCGAACGGCGCACATCTGCCGATCACTGCTCCCTCTTGAACAAATCTTGGAAGATGAGCGGGCCCCAAATGCGGCCGCGTGCGTGCACCAGCGAGCGTAGCCCGGATGAGCCAACGGGTCGCGCGAACGCGCGCCCGATGACGGGCTCCGCGATATCCGGGGCACTTCCTGTCAGCGTGTCGCGTGGTGTCCCGCATATCGCTTCGCTCATGCGGGCTACTCGCTACCATGGCTTAGAACAATCGAGTGGGAGTAGGGCGTCGCCGCCTCAGCTCGATCTGACATTCGGGCCAGCTATGCCGGCAGAAGACCCGCGGCGCGATAGCTGTCGATCATCGAGTCGTAGAGCGAAACATCGGAGCGGCTTCTGGCGACGAGCTGCGCGCCGGCGACGGCGGCGAAGATGGCGCGGGCCCGCTGTTCGCTCTTTCTCGAACTGACCAGGCCCGCAGCTACCAACAGCTTGCTCAGCCACGCCACGTTGACGTCGGCAAAGGTCTGGACCTCCTTCTTCACTGCGTCCGGCAGGTGGTCGACTTCCGCGGACATGAAGCTGCAGAGGCACATGCGATTGTTGCTCTCGAGCGCTTTGCGAAACACGTCGGGATATCGACGCAGGCAGCGGACAGGATCGGGCGTTTCTGCCAGCATCGACTCGAGTTGGACGGCGGTGTCCTCCCAGTAGCGCCGCGCGACGGCCACGCCGAGATCGGCCTTGCTCGGGAAATGGTGATAGATGCTGGCGGCCTTGATCCCGACTTCGTCCGCGAGATCGCGGAAATTCAAGCCGCCATAGCCGCGCGCCTGCGCGGTCCGCTTTGCTGCCGCCAGGATGGCCTCCCGAGAGCTTGAACTCACTTCGTCGCCTCACTGCTTCGTTATCTACCAAGTGACAGATAGGCGTTGACCGGCCGGATTTGAAGGCTAGTTTGAACCTACCAAGTGACAGGTAGACAGGAGTCATGATGAAGATTTACGATTGGCCAACTGGCCCATATCCGGCCCGCGTTCGCATCGCCCTGGCCGAGAAGAACCTGCGGTCGCAAGTGGAGTTCGCATTGGTCGATCTCTACAAGGGCGAGCACAAGAAGCCCGAATTCATCGCCAAGAACTACTCCGGCACCCTGCCGGTGCTCGAACTCGACGACGGGACCTTCATTGGCGAGTGCACGGCCATCACCGAGTACCTTGACGCGCTCGATGGCGCGCCGACGCTGACCGGCAGGACGCCGCGCGAAAAGGCCGTGATCCACATGATGAGCAAGCGCGCCGAACTGGAACTGCTCGACGCCATCAGCGTCTATTTCCACCACGCCACGCCGGGTCTTGGGCCTCATGTCGAGATCTATCAGAACCCCGAATGGGGATTCCGTCAGCGCGACAAGGCCCTCAGGGGGATGCACTACTTTGACGGCATTCTGAAAGGACAGCCGTTCGTCGCCGGCGACGCATTCACGATGGCCGATATCACCCTCATCGGCGGCTTGATATTCGCGGGACTGGTGAAGGTGCCGGTGCCGATGGAGTGCGAGACTCTTTTGGCATGGTATGCACGGATGCAGGAGCGTCCCAGCGTCAAGAACCGGATAACGATGTCCGAGCCGATCAAGGCACTTGATTGAGATCGTAGTTTGCGAACACCGCTCTCGTGCGACTTGCGCGAGAGCGGATCGGCAAGATCGCAAGCGTAGCCCGGATGAGCGCAGCGACATCCGGGGTTTTCCGATCGGCGCTCCGCGTCTCGTCCCGCATGTCGCTCCGTTCATGCGGGCTACGGATCGCAAATCCGTTACTGCTCCTTCTTGAACAAATCCTGGAAGATGAGTGGGCCCCAAGTGCGGCCGCGTGCGTGCACCAGCGCGCCACCCTCGTTGAGCTTTCCCAGCTTGACGGGTGCGAACCCGAGTTGTTTGGCCAAGGCTGCCACGGGAGCGGTCGCGTCCTCGTCGTCACCAGCCAGAAAGACCACCCGGTGGCCGCCCTCGACGATCGGATCGGCAGCCAGCTTGGCCGCAACCAGGTGATTGAACCCTTTGACGAGCTTGGCGCCGGTGAACGCCTTTGCGACGAAGGCGGAGGACGGGAGGCCGTCCAGCTCTTCAGGGACTGGAAACGCGTTCATCGCGTCGATGACCGTCTTGCCTTTCCAGCTCGGCAGGGCCTTCGCAACCTCGCGATGCTCCCCGAACGGGACCGCCAGGATGATTGTGTCGGCCTCGAGTGCTTCCCGCAACGACTTGGCGATGACCGCGGGTCCAATCGCCCGAGCCTGCGGCGCCAGCGCCTCGGGCGGCCGGCGGCTCGCGACGGTCACCTCGATGTTCTTGCGGGTGAAGGCGTGGGCGAGGGCCTGGCCTACCGCACCGAATCCGACAATCGCATAGCTCATGATACTTCTCCGATCCGTGTTGATATTGATTTCCCGGCCGTTCAGATCGCCGAGAAGCCGCCGTCGACAGACAACTCCACCCCGTTCACGAAGCTCGAATCGTCTGAAGCAAGAAACAGCGCGGCCGCCGCAATTTCCTCGGGACGACCCATCTTTCCCCGCGGGATCAGGGATTCGAACATCCGCTTCGCCTCCTCGGTGAGGACCTGGTCCTGCATCGGTGTGGCGATCGGCCCCGGGCTCAGCACGTTCACCCGGATATTCCTGCCCTTCAGTTCGTTGAGCCACGTGCGTGCGAATGAGCGCAACGCCGCCTTGCTCGCCGCATACACGCCGTAACCAGGAAAGCCTTTCACCGACGCAACCGACCCGGTCATGAAGATCGATCCGCCATCGCTGAACAGCGGCAACGCCTTCTGAACCGTAAACAGCGTGCCGCGCGTGTTCAGGCCGAAGGTCGCATCGAAATGCCGCTCGGTAATCTCGCCGAGCGGGACGGCTTCGCCGATGCCGGCGCTCGCGTATAGGACGTCGATCTTGCCCTTTTCCCGCTTGACCGTATCGAACAGGCGGTCGAGGTCGTCGAGATTGGCCGCGTCGCCGCGCACGCCGGTCACGTTCCGGCCGATCAGCCTGACGGCCTCATCGAGCACCTCCTGCCTTCGGCCGGTGATGAAAACATAGGCGCCTTCTTCAACGAACCGCCGGGCGCTCGCCAGCGCCATGCCGCTCGATCCACCCGTGACGACTGCAACCTTACCCTCAAGCTTTCCCATGACTTCTCCTTTCGTCGTGTCGGACAGCGTCTCTGGTCCCATTTGCGAGATGGCCCCCGAGAACCTCGACGTAGCTCCGCCGGCGTCAGGCGTTGAGTGCGGAAGCGTGCACATCGGTGGTGCGAAATCGATCCGGCTGGACGACTGACGCCAGCCGCGACGATCGGTGTCCGCCGTTCGGAATTGGGCTGCGCTTGTCGGCGTGGCTACGGCTTGGGCTATGATGATCGCCCGTGCTACCCACATACGAGATGCCGTCCGACGTATTGGACACGGGCTTCGGAAGGCGCACCCCAGCGGTGCCGGATTGCACCATGATCGACTGGGATGACGTTCGCTACTTTCTTGCCGTCGCGCGCGGAGGGTCGGTGCGGGCTGCCGCCGAGCGCCTCGGGGTGAACCACTCGACCGTGCTGCGACGCGTCGCCCAACTGGAGGAACGGCTCGGGGCGCAGATGTTCGAGAAGCTGCCTTCGGGCTACCGCCTGACGGCTGCGGGGGAGGAGGTCCTCGAGCTCGCGGAACAGATGGAAGCGTCGTCGCACCAGCTGGAGACGCGCGTTTTCGGCCGCGACCAGGGCGTGCGCGGGCGTCTGCGGGTGACGCTGGCACCGCCCCTCGCGACGCACCTGCTCATGCCGGACTTCGCCGATTTCGCGCGTCTGCATCCGGACATCGAAATGGAAATCCTGTCATCCGGCGGGCTGGCAAATCTGACCAATCGAGAGGCCGACGTCGCGATCCGCGTCGTCTACGACCGCAAGACCCTGCCGCTCAATCTTCACGGCCTGAAGGGACCGGAGCTGTTCGGAGGCATCTACATATCCCGCGATCGACTGGCCGCGTGGCGTGCGGGCGCGCCTGATCCCGTCAGGTGGATCGTCATCAGCATTCACGGAATCCCGGACTGGGCCCACGAGGGCGAGGTTCGCGCCGCCGAGGTTCCGTTCAGGGCCACAGATGCCGAGGCACAGATCGTCGCGGTGCGGCAGGGGCTCGGGATGACGACGCTGCCGTGCTTCGTCGGAGATGCCGACCCCCTGCTGGTGAGGGTGCCGGGCACCGACCTGCACATGTACGGGACGCTCTGGCTTCTCACACAGGGGGAGACACGCAAGACGAAGCGCGTGCGGCTCTTCACCGAGTTCGTATCCCGCAGGCTCGCCGCGTACGCGCCGCTTCTCGCCGGACTGTCCGCATCGCGCGACTGACGCGCGGCGGGAGTCAAGACGAAGAAACGTTCTGCAACGACAAATCAACTCATTGGGCACGATGCGAACGATCGAGCAGGCGTAGCCCGGATGAGCGAAGCGATGTCCGGGGCATTGCTATCCGCTTGTCGCACGGTATCCCGCATATCGCTGCGCTCATGCGGGCTACTCGCTGTTTCAGCGTCGCGACGGCGCAGCGCGTCGGTCAAGCGGCTAGGGGGCAGCCCGACCGATCGATGCGCGCGGCGCGATCAATATGGACCGGGCTCGCAGGGGACGTTGTTGCCGGTCCAGGGCGCGGTGGCGAATGAGCCGACGCGCGGCGCCGGAATGCAGGCGCGACCGTCGACATAGACGGGCTCGGTCGGCGCGGCGGCGCTCGCCTCCGCGACGTGGCGGGACACGGCGTGGGTCTCACGCGCCATTGCCGGCGACGCGATCATGGCAACCGCGATCAAAGCAGCCGACAGGAGTTTGACGTTCGTCATTGAGTTTCTCCGTTTTGTTTATGGGGCCAAGGAGTCTGGCCTCGTCAGATATTTGTGCGCAGCAACGGCGGACTTAAATGCAATCATCACTCACGCCGGCTCAACGCTGCGTGAGCAATGCGATCCTCGCCGTGCGATGCAGACCATCACCGACAGGCCGGATGAACGAAGCGTAATCCATCACGTCCTCGCGTGATGATCGTGAGGGTGCGTTACGTACGCGTTGGCACTCCGACGGGTTCAGCAAGCGTAGCCCGGACGGGCGAAGCGATATCCGGGGGCGTGTCGTGGTGTCCCGCACATCGCTGCGCTCATGCGGGCTACCCGCCGGCGAACCCGTCCTGCGTGCCTAGGAACTTTCGGACGCAAACGCCGCACAAAACTCCGTCATGGCGCGAGCTCTGCTCGGACCTCGCCGAGCAGCGCCATGCCGCCGAGCCGGCCGAGTTCGTCCGAACATTTTGCGCTCTTGCCGTAGCAGCAGAAGGCGACCGTGACGCGCTCCGAAAGCGGTCCGATGCAGGGCAGGCCGCTGTCGCCGAAGGTGGTCATGCAAGGCACGACGCGGCGTTCCTCGAAAGCGAGGTCGCGAACGCGGTCAAGGATCTGTCCTTGAAGCCGATCGGCGACTTCAATCGATCCGCCCGAGCGGAACCAGTCCTTGATATCGGCCTCGCTGTCGAGCGGAAGATCGACCGGATCGCCGCCGAGCTTCAGCCAGGTCTGGCCGTCCGGATAGAGGATCGGCGGCAGGATGTAGGGATTGTCGCCCTTGGGCCCGAGACAACGCATCGACGGCATTCCGGCCAGGCGTTGAACCTCCGCCGCACCAAGTCGGAACAGCGCCGCGGTTCGGCCATAGACCGTAAAACCCAGCGAGCGGCCGAGCAGCGATTGGGTGTGCCCGCCCGCCGCGACCAGAACGCGCTCGGCCTCGACGCTGCCTGATCGCGTCCGGATCGTCACGCCGGAGCCGTTTTCCGAAATCCCCAGCGCGGGTTCGTCGATGATCCGGGCGCCGGCGCGCTCCGCCGCGATCGTCTGCGCGCGGACCAGGCGACGCGGGCTGATGTATCCGGCGTTGCGCGGCTCGAAATAACCCTGCATTCCCGCCGTCGATCTCAGAAACGGAAAGCGCTCCGCGAGCCCCGCATCATGATAGGCTTCACACCGGATCCCGTCTTCGGCGCAGACCCTGCCGATCGAAGCAACATCGGTGGTTTCGCTGTGGCCAATGTGAAGCCCACCGGCTTCCCTATAGAACTCCACGCCGCTCTCCGCTGAAATCTCGCCGTAGCGCGAAATCGCAGCACGGTTCGCTTGCCGCCAGAACGGCCCCGGATCGTAACTCCGCGTGATGCGGCCCTCGTCATAGTGGCTGCCGAACACGCCGCCATGGCGCGAAAAATCCGCCGGCTCATCGGGCCCGATCAGCGCAACATCGTGGCCCATCTTGCTCAGATGCCGCGCAGCCGCCGACCCGATCAGGCCGCGTCCGATCACTGCAAGTTTGATCGCTTGATTGGTGCTCACGAATAGGTCCTGCGCTCTGCCTGCATCAGCGGTGTGAAATCGACCATGTCATTTCCGATGCTCTGGCAGCAAGCATAATCCAGCCGAGCGCGCAGCAGGACTGGCGAAGCGTGATCCGCCACATCTTGAAGCCACGCGCGAGGCGGCGGGTTGCGCGTCGCTAACCGCCCTGCGATATCCGCCAGACTTTTCGCGACTGCCGGAACGCCGGCGCAAGCCCGTGCCTGATGACGCTGCTTTCCGCACGAACGTTCCACCGCCCCAACTTGAAACAAACAGTCACGGTGATTTCACTCGCGCTGAACGGAGTTGTATGAGATGATGCAACCAAAGGTCAACATCATGCATCTTCATCGGCAGGAGGACGAAATGAGCGACCAGATGATCGACGCGACGACAAGTCCCGCACAGATCGTTCAGCAGGCGGCCAAAAAGTATCTCGACATCAGCAACGCCCCTGGCTGCTGCATCGCGGTCTATGACGAAAAATCGTTCGGCACCAAGGGCTACGTCTACCCCAAGGGACTGTCAGGTGTGGCGGGCTCTTCGCCCGCGCCATTCAGTGTCACGACCGACACGGTGTTCGAGATCGGATCGGTGACCAAGGTGTTCACCAGCACATTGTTGGCGGTGGCGGTCAAGGCGGGCGGGCCTTCTCTTGACGACGCCATCGGCCCTTATCTGAACCTCTTCAGCGCGAGCGCGGTGGGAACGCCGGTGCTGGACGCCATCCAGCTCGTGCAATCCGCCACCCATACCTCCGGCATGCCGGAGCAGCCGGGGGACGGCTTGACCGGCTACAGCGAGCAGCTGTTTGCGGACGAGCCGCCTTCCAGTGAACTCATCAACTGGTGGAATCAATATGATACGCCGCCGCAGGGCTGCTGGCAGTATTCGAACATCGGCTTCGTGACCCTGGGCTTTGCGGTCACGCAGATGTTTGCGAAAGACAAGGGCCATAACTACAACGAGATCCTGGCCGAATACGTCACCGGTCCGCTCGGCATGAAGCAAACGGGAGCCGTGCTCAACTCGTCGTGGAAGATCGCGCAGGGATGTATCGGGCATTGGAGCAAGAGCTCTGAGCCGCCATACCAGATCGTTTTCGACCGCAACACGCCGACCGGCGGCACAGCCTTTGATCTGAAAACCACCGGCGACGATATGATCAGGTTTCTCGCGGCGCAGATCGCGGCGCCGAAGGGGCCGCTCGGGTCGCAGATCGCGCTCACGCAGCAGAACCAGGGGACATTCCCCATCTGCGGGGAGAAGACCAGCGTCACCATGGGCCTCGCCTGGCAGATCACCACGGACACGCAGGGCCATACCGTTTTCACAAAGAACGGCGCGACGAGCAGGGGCGGATTCGAAGCGATCGTGATCGTCGTGCCGGAATTGCAATGCGGTGTCGCGGTGCTGAGCAACCAGTATTACGATGCGTCGGGCGTGCACCCCGCGGGGATCGGACCCGGCCGCACCGCACTGGAGATTATTTCGCAGCTTCATCCAGGATTCGAGCTGACCGAACCGCTGCCAGAACACGATCCGTTCGACTAGCAAAGCTGGCCCGGACAGGCGCAGCGATGTCCGGCGGCTTTGCCATCTGCGCGAGGGCCTGTCCCTGATGTCGCCAACGTCAGCCGGCCGGTCGCTTACCCGTGTTGACCGCCAGCTGAGCCTCGAAAGCCCGGCGGTAAGCCGGCCGGGCTTCGCCGCGGGCGACATAGGCGGACAGACCCGGATATTCGTCGAGAATGCCCGATGCTCTCAGCCTGAGCAGCACCGACACCATCATCAGGTCGCCGGCGCTGAACGCGCCGTCGAGCCAGTCGGCCTTGCCGAGGCGGGCGGAGAGTTGCTTCAGCCGCTCGCGGATGCGATCCATGACCAGAGGCAGCCGCTCTTTGGTCCAGGGCTTGTCGCTCTCCAGAATCCTGGCGGTCATGAGTTCGAGGATCGGCGGTTCCACCGTGTTGACCGCGGCAAACATCCAGGTGATTGCGCGGGCGCGGGCATTGGCATCGCCCGGCAGCAGGCCGGCATGACGTTCGGCGATATGCAGCACGATCGAGCCTGTCTCGAACAGCGCGAGATCGCCTTCCTCATAGGTCGGAATCTGGCCGAAGGGATGCAGCGCCAGATGCGCCGGCTCCTTCATCGCCTGGAACGAAACAAGGCGGACCTCGTAAGGTTGGCCGACTTCCTCGAGCGCCCAGCGAACGCGGGTATCCCGCGCCAGTCCCTTGCCGCCATCGGGCGACCGTTCGAAGGCGGTAATGATGGGGGGCATCGTTTCTCTCCATGTCCTTGCGTCCCGAGGACGAGCGGGCGGCGCGCGCCCCGACAGCCGATTCCGGAATCTTTTGGCCAAGCATAGCCCGGATGGAGCGCAGCGAAATCCGGGACCGGTCCTGCCAAAGGCGAGAACCCCGGATTTCGCTGCGCTCCATCCGGGCTACAGGCTCGCGCATGCGTGTCACGCAGTCGAGTTTCCCCGACGCAATTCAATTCCTCTCGCGCTGCCTGCGACGGGCAAATCAGCGGCTCGCGCAACACACTCAGTGTCGTCCCTGCGAAAGCAGGGACCCATAACCACCGATGGTCATTGTTGAGCGATGCCAGAACGACGAGTCCTGTTCCCAACCCCGGCCGCGGCGTATGGGTCCCTGCTTTCGCAGGGACGACAGCGTGCTTGCGGAACGGTTGCGGCCACCGCATCGCGCGGCCGGACCGGACAGGAATCTTCATCGTGATGGCGGTGTGCGGTTTCGCCAACCACCCTATGCAAAAAAAGGAAGACTGCCGTGACCGGGCTCGTGAGATGCCTGTGGTTCGACCAGCGCCAGGCGCGCGGCTGCGGAGTGTACGCCGCAGCCGCTCCTGGTAGCGGTGTCCGCGGAGCATGTCTTCGCTGACCCGCGCCACGAGTTGCAGAACAAAGTCGGGTGAATGATGGGTGATCAAGGCCGCGGGTTGCGAAGAATGCGATTGCTTCGTCAGATGAAGCAAAGCCACCTCGCTGAATTGATGGGTGTGGATCAGGCGACCGTGTCGCGCTGGGAGCGCGGCATTCTCGATCTGTCCGAAAGCCAGTGGATCTCGGCGCGCCGATTGCTCATGGGTCCGTGCGAGCCGGCCCAGGATGCCGCCCTGAAGCGTCTCGTCGAATCCTCGACGCGCAAGGTCCATCTGGTGTGCGACCTGACGCACCGGCTGCTTGCCGCATCGGCGCCCAGGCAGGCCGAATGGCGAACCGGCTTGTCCGAATTCCTGGGCAAATCGCTACGTGTCTATGCCTCTCCGGAAATCCTCGCGGCCGACACCGCGCTCAATGATCTCGGCTGGTATGATGGGCAGCTCAGCTCGCTCGAGGTCAATACGGGTCCGAACTCCGATGCGGACCTCGTGATCCTTCCGGGGCGCATGCTGTGGGAGCGCATCATGCTCGCCGACGGTGCCCCCGCACGGCTGGTCACCACCATTGCCTGAAGCAGGGGGAGGCTGCCTGAGCCGGATAACGTTCGCATATTTTATGCGTGGCGACCTTTCGACAAAGGCTGCTAGGTCGGGCTCGTACGGCAGATGAGCTTTGGCCCGCGCATCCGTTTGGATGCGCCGGAATAAGCCCTGAAGCGGAACACGCCCGAGGCCAGAAATCGCGTTCAATGAATTCCGTTCCGTTGTTTGACATCAAGGCCGTTCCGAAGGCCGAGCTTCACGTGCATGTCGAGGGAACACTGGAGCCGGGCATGCTGCTCGATTTTGCCCGCCGGAACGATGTGGCGATTCCGTACCGCTCGATGACCGACGTCCTCTCGGCGTATCGCTTCTCCGATCTCCGGTCGTTTCTGGAAATCTACTGGGCCGGCCTGACCGTGCTTCGGACGGAGCGCGACTTCTATGAGCTGACGCGCGCGTACCTGACCCGCGCGCGGGAAGACAATGTCGTTCATGCGGAAATCTACGTTACCCCGGCCGACCATACCGAGCGCGGCGTGCCGTTCGATGCTGTCATGGACGGCATCAGCGCCGCTTTTGCAGACGCGCGACGCGATATCACCGGAGGCATGATCCTGTGCGTTCGCCGGCATGAGCCTGTTGAAGAGGCTTTCGCCGCGATCGAGGCGGCACGCCGCCGGCGCGACGGCGTGCTGGCCCTCGGACTCGGTGGACCGGAAAAAGGCTACCCGCCCGGACCCTTCGACGAGGTCTTCGCCCGCGCCCGCGCGCTTGGCTGGAAGACGACCGCGCATGCCGGTGAGGAAGGGCCGCCGGATTATGTGACCGAAGCGATCGACAGGCTGGGCGTCGATCGCATCGATCACGGCGTCCAATGCGAGGCCGATCCGGCACTGATGCGGCGCCTTGCCGACGAGGGGACGCCGCTCACGGTATGCCCGCTGTCGAATGTGGCGCTGCGGATCTTCCCCGATCTCCAAGGTCACAATCTGCGCCGGCTGCTCCACGCCGGCCTCTGCGTCACGGTCAACTCCGACGACCCGGCGTATTTCGGAGGTCACGTCAACGAGAACTTCGTCCGCGCGGCAGCGGCGTTAGGCCTGACTGCCGAGGAACAATTGAGCCTCGCCGACAACAGCCTCAAGGCTGCGTTCATGGATGAAGCGCGGCGTCAGGCCTATCGGCGCGTCATCAGGGACATCAGGCCGCCCCGTCCAGACCGGTCACCTGCATGACGACTGACAGTCCCGGGCTCCGCGTCTGGCTCGCCGTCATCGTGCTCGGCGTTGCTTCGTTCACGATGGTCACGACCGAGTTCGCGCCGGTCGGGCTGTTGTCCCAGATCGCCCTCGATCTTGGTCGAGACCAGGCCGCCGTCGGGCTCACGGTCACGCTCTATGCCTGGATCGGCGCTGCCAGTGGCCTGTTGTCCACGGTTCTGCTGCAACGTTTTCCCCGCAAGCCGCTGCTCGTTGTTCTGATGCTGGTGCTGTCCGCGAGCAATCTTGCGGCGATGCTTTCCGACAGTTTCACGGGGTTGTTGCTGGCGCGGGCGGTCGGTGCCGTCGTTCACGGCTTCTTCTGGGCGATGGCGGCCGCGATCGCAACGCAGATTGCGCCGTCTCATCGCATGGGTGTTGCGACAGCGATCGTGCTCGGCGGAATCTCGATGGCAACCGTCATCGGCGTGCCGCTGGTCAACCTCATCGGACAGAACAGCGGATGGCGCGCGGCATTCGGCGTGATCGGCGGCGTCGGATTGTGCACGTCCGTCCTGATGGTCGGGGTTCTTCCGCGGCTCCGGGCCGGATCGCCGGCAGGATGGCAAGCGCTGGCAGCGGTGGTTCGCCGACAGGACCTGCGCAGAATCTATGCCGTAACGGCGTTCATGGCGGCGGCGAATTTCGCAGCCTACACCTTCATCGAACCTTTCCTCGGCGAGATCGCGGATGTGCCGTCCTTCATGATCGGCGTGATGCTGTTCGGTTTTGGCGGAGCAGGATTTGTCGGCAACATCCTGACCGGTGTTCTGATCGATCGCTTCATGACATCCGTCATCACGTGGGGACTGCTTGCCCTCGCGGGCGCGCTCGTCGGGCTTGGATGGTTTGGCCCGCAACTGGGGACCGGCACGGCCGTTACCTTGCTCGTCGTCTGGGGCGCCGCCGTCGCGGCGCTGTTCGCGGGCCTTCAGACCTGGATCTTGCGTGCGGCCGGTTCCATGGCAATGTCCGCGGCCGCGATCCACTCGGCCGTCATCAATTCGGCGATCGGCGTCGGAGCCATTCTTGGTGCCCGGATGCTGACTCTCTCGGATGTATCCGGAGTGATGCTGATGGCGGGAGTGATCGTCATCGTGCCGCTCGTGATCATGCGCGTGGGCCGAAGTGGCGAAACATGATCCGCGATGGCGAAACACGTTGTGGAACGAAAGCCTGCGCCGCGTCGAACCAGGACCATAATCAAGGTTTATGCCTTCCATCCTGCTCGATCATCCCTGGAAGGAGACTGCCATGACCGATCTCGTCACATGCCTCTGGTTCGATCAGGGCCGGGCGCGCGAAGCGGCGGAGTTTTATGCCGCGACGTTTCCCGACAGCCATGTCGGCGCAGGCCATCAATCTCCGATACCGGGCATCGGGCAGGGTGAGGAGCTGACGGTCGAGTTCACCGTGCTCGGCCGGCGTTTCGTCGGGTTGAATGGAGGCTCCAACTACACGCCGAACGAGGCGGTCAGTTTCATGGTGCTCACCGACAGCCAGGAGGAGACCGACCGCTACTGGAATGCGGTCACGTCCAACGGCGGCGAGAAATTGCCGTGCGGCTGGTGCCGGGATCGCTGGGGCTTTGCCTGGCAGATCACGCCGCGGCGGCTGCTCGAGCTCGTCAACAGCGCCGACCGCGTCGCCGGCAAGCGCGCGATGGAGGCGATGATGACGATGAAGAACATCGACATCGCCGCGATCGAGCGCGCGGCGGCGGGGTAATCCGCGTGCCGGAATGATCTGGCCCGGGCTCGATAGTCGGGTGTCCGATCGAGCTGGTATTTGCGGCGCGCGGCCATTCGCGTTGCGGCGTGCGCTCGCCGCGACGGTCACCCCGGCGCAAACGCAGGATGTGCCTGGTGCTGTCGCGTGATACGAAATTCGCATTCGCAGCTCTGGAGCCAGCCCTGATGTCCGTCGCAGCCGCCGCCGCCAATCAACAGCAAAATCTCACCGCCGCCGAATCCGATCCGCAAACGCTTGGCTGGATGCAGGGCTTTCCGCCGCCGCAGGACAGGACCATCACCTTCCAGAACGGCTCGTTCCGCAGCTTCCCCGAATTGCGCTGGGCCTGGAGCAACATCCGCCAGCTGGTGCCGACCGTGAATGTCTGGCGCGGGGCAGGGCCGGCGTCGGTGCTGCCGCGCGAAGACCGTGATATCGGCGCGTCGGCATCGGTGACGATGGACGGCCGCCCGATGACCTTCGCGCGCATGCTCGAGGAGACCTATGCCGACGGCATCGCCGTGCTGCACCGGGGCAAGTTGATCTACGAGCGCTATTTCGGCGCCTTGAGGCCGCACAAGCCGCACATCGCGATGTCGGTGACGAAATCGTTCACCGGCACGCTCGCCGGCATCCTGATCGCCGAGGGCAAGATCGATCCGCAGGCGCCGATCACCGATTACGTGCCGGAGCTGAAGGCAAGCGCATTCGGCGATGCCCGCGTGCACGAGGCGATGGATATGACCACCGGCCTCAAATACACCGAGGTCTATACCGACAAGAATTCCGACGTGTGGGGGCTGCGGCGCGCCAACGGCATGGCGCCGATCGAGCCGGGCTATGAGGGCGCGACCAATATCTTCGATTTCCTCTGCGCGCAGCAGAAGCAGGGCGAGCATGGCAAGGCGTTCGCCTACAAGACCGTTAACACCGACGTGCTGGCCTGGATCTGCCGCCGTGCCAGCGGCATGACGCTGTCGGACCTGCTTTCCGAGCGGATCTGGGCGCCGATGGGCGCCGAGGAGGATGCGCATTATCACGTCGACCGCATCGGCACCGAAAGCGGTGGTGGCGGATTGTCGAAGACGCTACGCGATCTCGCCCGCTTCGGCGAGACGATGCGCAACCACGGCCGCTTCAACGGCCGCCAGATCGTGCCGTCTCAAGTGGTCGAGGATATCGCGTGCGGCGGCGACCCCGGGAAATTCAAGCCGGCCGGCTACACCACACTGCCAGGGGCATCCTACCGCAATCAATGGTGGGTGACGCACAATGCGCACGGCGCCTTCATGGCGCGCGGCGTTTATGGCCAGGGCCTCTATATCGATCCGAAGGCCGAGATGGTGATCGCGCGCTACGCCTCGCACCCGGCCGCCGGCAACGCCGCCAACGACCCTGTGACGCTGCCGGCTTACATGGCGCTGGCCAAGGATTTGATGGCGGGAGGGTAGAACGAAGGCAGGTTGGTTCCCTCGCGCAAGACGCGTAGCCCGGATGAGC
>NZ_JAQOSR010000074.1:0-39766 GCF_046718885.1 Bradyrhizobium sp. UFLA01-814
GGGTTGGACCTACCGCAAGGACTGGTTCTCGCGGCCCGACATTCAGTCGGCTTTCAAGGCCAAGTACGGTCGTGATCTGGCACCGCCGAAAACCTATGACGAGTTGAAGCAGATCGCGGAGTTCTTCCAGGGCCGCGAGATCGACGGCAAGAAGGTCTATGGCGCCTACATCTTCACCGAGCGCGGCTCCGAAGGCATCACGATGGGCGTGACCAACGTGCTCTACAATTACGGCTTCAGCTACGACAATCCGAAGAAGCCGTACCAGATGCAGGGCATCGTCAATTCCGCCGAGGCGGCCAAGGGGCTCGAGTTCTACAAGGAGCTCTACAAGTGCTGCACCGCGCCGGGCATGACCAACGCCTACATGCAGGAAGGGCTCGATGCCTTCAAGTCGGGCCAGGTGGCGATGCAGATGAACTGGTTCGCCTTCTTCCCCGGCCTCTACAAGGATCCGAATGTCGGCGGCGACAAGATCGGCTTCTTCGTCAATCCGGCCGGCCCGAACGGGCACTTCACCCAACTCGGCGGACAGGGCATCTCGGTGGTTGCGACCTCCGACCGCAAGGACGACGCGCTCGCCTATATCAAGTGGTTCGCGCAGCCCGCCGTGCAGCAGAAATGGTGGCAGATCGGCGGCTACTCGGCGCTCAAGGCGGTGGTCGACGCGCCGGACTTCCCGAAGAGCGCAGCGTTCGCGCCGCAATTCCTGGAGTCGATGGGCATCGTCAAGGACTTCTGGGCCGAGCCGTCCTACGCCCAGCTGCTGCTTGATATGCAGAAGCGGGTGCATGACTACGTCGTCGCCGACAAGGGCACGGCGCAGCAGGCGCTCGATCTCCTGGTCAAGGACTGGACCAAGGTGTTCAAGGAACAGGGCAAGGAAGTCGCCTCCTCACAATAGCCCGAACTCCGCGTCCCAACTGAACTGGCTTCCCCGAGGTCAGCCTCGGGGAAGCCGAACCAGCCCAGCCGATGGACAAGATGACGACGATCCTGCAACCCGATCATGCTACGATCCCGGGCGTGAGCGAGCCCGCCAAATCCCGCGCCGCGCGCCGCGTCCATGGTCTGTCCGACCGGACCATCGCGTGGCTGTTCGTCGCGCCGACGATTGCGCTGCTGCTCGCGATCAACATCTTCCCGCTGGTCTGGATGATCCGGCTGTCCTTCACCAGCCTCAACCTCAGCATGTCCTATCTGCCGCTGCGGTTTGTCGGGCTCGACAATTTCAGCGACATACTCAACGACGAGGACGTCTGGTTCCGGCTCCAGACCACGGCGCAATTCGTGATCTGCTCGGTCGCCCTGCAGGTCGTGGTCGGCTTTGGGCTGGCGCTTCTGATCAACCGTCAATTCCGCGGCCACAGTTTCTGGACCACGATCATCCTGCTGCCGATGATGCTGTCGCCGGCGGTTGTCGGCAATTTCTGGACGCTGCTGCTGCAGCCGCAGATCGGCCCGTTCAACTATCTGATCAGCTTGTTCACCGGTGTGCCGCCGAGCTCTTTCAGCATGACAGGGCAGGTCGCGCTCGCGCCATGGACCATCGTGCTCGTCGACACCTGGATGTGGGCGCCGTATGTGATGCTGATCTGCCTCGCCGGGCTGCGCTCGATCCCGGACTATATCTACGAGGCGGCTGAGGTCGATCGTGCCTCGGCCTGGCGGCAGTTCTGGTCGATCACGCTGCCGATGACGGTGCCGTTCCTGATGCTGGCGGTACTGTTTCGCGCGATCGAGAACTTCAAGATGTTCGACATGGTCAACCTGCTGACCTCGGGAGGGCCGGGGTCGACCACCGAGCTCGTGTCGATCACACTCAAGCGCGCGGCATTCGAGAAGTGGCGGACCGGCTATTCCTCCGCGCTCGCCATCATTCTGTTCGTGACCGTGTTCGGTGCCGCCAACATCTACGTCAAAGCGCTCAACAAGGTGAAGCAACGATGACCGCTGCCGTCGCCAAATCCGTCCTGGCCAGATCCAG
Source organism: Bradyrhizobium sp. UFLA01-814 (assembly GCF_046718885.1). Lineage (NCBI taxonomy): Bacteria > Pseudomonadati > Pseudomonadota > Alphaproteobacteria > Hyphomicrobiales > Nitrobacteraceae > Bradyrhizobium > Bradyrhizobium sp. UFLA01-814. The sequence continues at coordinate 1,988 of NZ_JAQOSR010000074.1, forward strand.
CGCACACTCGATCGTCGAGGCCTCACCGCGCACCAAGGCATTCGCTGGTGCTCTCGTCATCCTCTATGCGTTGATCACGATCCTGCCGCTAGTCTGGATCGTCGCCACCGCCTTCAAGTCGCAAAGCGATGCCATCGCCTATCCGCCCAAGGTGATCTTCGAGCCGACGCTCGAAGGTTATGTCAACCTGTTCACGGTGCGCACCCGCCAGACACCCGATTTCATCGCCAAGTTGCCGGCGCCGGAAACCTGGTATGACAAGCTCGTCCGCAAGCATGACATGGTCATTGCCGGACCGTCCAAGGTCGTCCCGCGCTTCGTCAACTCGCTGATCATCGGGTTCGGTTCGACCTTCCTCGCCGTCTTCCTCGGTACGCTCGCGGCCTACGCCTTCTCGCGCTTCCGCATTCCGCTGGCCGACGATCTCCTGTTCTTCATTCTCTCGACGCGGATGATGCCGCCGGTCGCGGTCGCGATCCCGATCTATCTGATGTACCGGCAGCTCAACCTGACCGACACCAGGCTCGGAATGATCCTGCTCTATACCGCCGTGAACGTCTCGCTCGCGGTCTGGCTGCTCAAGGGGTTCATCGACGAGATTCCGCGCGAGTACGAGGAGGCGGCCCTCGTCGACGGCTACACGCGACTGCAGGCGCTGCGCAAGGTGGTGCTGCCGCAGGCCGTCACCGGAATTGCGGCGACCGCGATCTTCTGCCTGATCTTCTCCTGGAACGAATACGCCTTCGCGGTTCTGCTGACCAGCGGCGAGGCGCAGACCATGCCGCCCTTCATCCCTTTCATCATCGGCGAGGGCGGGCAGGACTGGCCGGCGGTTGCCGCCGCGACCACGCTGTTCGTCGTCCCGATCGTCATGTTCACCGTGCTGCTCCGCAAGCATCTGCTGCGCGGCATCACCTTCGGAGCGGTGCGCAAATGAGCGGTTCTGTTGTTGCCAAGGGGACCAAGGGGACATTGCATCGCTTGTTCAGCCGCGGGCGCTGGGAGGCCGTTGCGATGATCCTGATCGGAGGCGGCATCTTCATGCTGGTGCAGCCTTTCTCGATCGATCTGTACAGCTATTCATTCGTGACGATTCTCGCCGGCACGGTCGGCTTCGTCGTCGTCAGCCACTTTCCGGAATAGGGCCATGGCTCAGATCCGCATCGAAGATCTTCGCAAGTCGTTCGATCAGTTCACCGCGGTGGAAGGATCGAGCTTCACCATCGACGACGGCACCTTCTTCGCGTTGCTCGGCCCCTCCGGCTGCGGCAAGACCACCACCTTGCGCATGATTGCCGGCCTCGAGCTGCCGACCGAGGGCAAGATCCTGCTCGACGGGGAGGACGTCACGTTCGACCGCGCCGCCGCCCGCGATATCGCGTTCGTGTTCCAGCTGTTCGCGCTCTATCCGCACATGAATGTCGAGCAGAACATCGGCTTCCCGCTGAAGTGCCAGGGCATGGCGCGGCACGAGATTCGTGAGCGGGTGCAGGAGACCGCGCGGATGTTGCGGATCGAGCATCTGCTGTCGAGCAAGACATCAAAGCTCTCGGGCGGCGACCGCCAGCGCGTCGCGCTCGGGCGCGCCATGGTGCGGCGCCCGAAAGCCTTCCTGATGGACGAGCCGCTGGGCGCGCTCGACGCCGAGTTTCGTCATCTGATGTGCGGCGAGCTGCGCGATTTGCACGATCGCATCAAGGCGACCACGGTCTATGTCACCCACGACCAGCTCGAGGCGATGTCGATGGCCGACCAGATCGCGATCATGAACAAGGGGCGCGTGGAACAGATCGGCACGCCGCAGGAGGTTTATGACCGGCCCGCCAGCATGTTCGTCGCGGACTTCATCGGCTCGCCGCCGATGAACTTCCTGCGCTTCGAGAGCGGCCTGCGGTCTGGTGACCGGGCGATCAATTTCCACGACGCCAGGCTCGCGGTGCCCGAGATCCGCGAGGACCGCGCCAGCGCTGCGCTGGCGCTCGGAGTTCGTCCGGAGCATATTCGATTCACCGACGCCGGATCCGTTCGTGGCGAGGTGTTCGGCGCGGAATATCTCGGCACGACGCAGATCGTCACCATCGACACGGCGTATGGGCGGCTCGCGGCGCGGCTGCCGTCGAGCGCCTCGGTGCGAATCGGAGAGACGGTCGGCCTCGAATTCAACTCTGTTCGGCTCTCACTGTTCGATGCCGGCAGCGGCCTTGCAATCAGGACCGCCGGCGAGGAGGGCGTGCGCCATGGTTGACGTCAGCTTGCGCAATATCAGCAAGCGCTTCGGCGCGGTGGAGGCGGTGCGCGACCTTTCGCTGACGGTGAGCGACGGCGAATTCCTCGTCCTGCTCGGGCCGAGCGGTGCCGGCAAGACCACGACGCTGCGACTGATCACCGGGCTCGAGAGCCCCGACGCGGGTTCGGTCATGATCGGGGGGCGCGACGTGACGCATGAGCCGCCGGGTGCACGGGACATCGCATTCGTGTTCCAGCAATATTCGCTGTATCCGCATTTGTCGGTCTATGACAACCTCGCGTTCCCGCTGCGCTCTCCGGCGCGGCGCGTGCCGGAGCCGCTGATCCGCAAGCGTGTCGAGCAGACCGCGGAGCTCCTGCACATCGCCAGCAAGCTGAATAATCGCGCCACCCGCCTGTCGGGAGGTGAGATGCAGCGGGTCGCGATCGGCCGCGCACTGGTGCGCGATCCCTCGATCTATCTGATGGACGAGCCGCTGTCGTCGCTGGATGCAAAGCTTCGCGCCGAGCTTCGCCTCGAGCTGAAGCGGATCCAGCTCGAGCTCGGCGCGACCATCTTGTATGTGACCCACGATCAGGTCGAAGCCATGACGATGGCATCGAGGATCGGCGTGATCAGGGACGGCCGGCTGCTTCAGCTCGGCACGCCGAGGGAGATCTACGAAAATCCAGCCAGCAGCTATGTCGCGTCGCGGCTCGGGACGCCCCACATCAATTTCCTGCCCGCACGGCTGCTGTCCGATGTGGCGATACCGCCGGAAACCGAGACGGTCGGCATCCGCACCGAGCACCTCCAGATCGCCGCGCGCAACGGCGGGCAGATGATCGGCCGGGTGCATCGCGTCGAGCACCTCGGCGAGCAGAATCACGTTCACCTCGACTATAAGGGCGAAACACTGGTGACGCTGGCGGATCCGCATCAGCCGTTGCGGGCCGGCCAGGAGGTTGAATTGCAACTGGTGCGGCCGCTGTGTTTCGACCGTGCGGGGCAACGTATCGGCGCGATGGTTCAATAGAGGAGCGAGAGGTTCAGATAGATGTCTGTGCAACCCGAGACATTCAAGTCGCTGCTCAAGGCGGCCGCCGAGCAGGTCATCGCGAGCGCGCCGGAGCTCACGAGTCTGGACCAGGCGATCGGCGACGGCGACCACGGGACCAACATGAAACGCGGCTTCGAAGCCGTGCTCGGCAAGCTCGATGCCATCTCGGCGCAGCCGCTCAACGAGGCATTCAAGACGATCGGCAAGACCCTGGTCATGACGGTTGGCGGCGCCTCCGGCCCGCTCTATGGCAGCTTCTTTCTCGCCGCGGGCGAGGCGTTGTCGCAAGACAAGCATCTGCCTGATGATCTCGCCGACGTGTTCGGCAGCGGAGTGGACGCGGTGAGCGCGCGCGGCCGCTCGCAGGCCGGCGAGAAGACGATGCTCGACGTGCTCGTTCCGGTGCTGGAGACGCTGAAAGCGGGCGCCGGCCAACCCGATCTGATCGCACGGGTGCGCGCCACCGCGGCTGAAGCGGTCGAGCGCACGGTGCCGATGCAAGCCACCAAGGGCCGGGCGTCGTTCCTCGGCGCGCGCAGCGTCGGTCATGTCGATCCCGGGGCACGATCGAGTTGCGTTCTGCTGCAGGCTGTATGCACTGGCCTGGAGGCGCGGCAATGACCGACACCGTAGGGATCGTGATCGTCTCGCATTCCCGGGATATCGCCAAGGGAACCGCGGACATGGTGCGGCAGATGGTGGGCAGCGAGGTCAAGGTCGCCTTCTGCGGCGGCAATCCCGATGGTGGTCTCGGCACCAGCGTGCCGCTGATCATCGACGCCATCAACGACGCCTGGTCGTCGAAAGGTGTTGCTGTGCTTGTCGACCTCGGCGGCGCCGAGACGAACAGCGAAATGGCGGTCGAGATGTTGGAGCCGGCGCGGCGTGATCTCGTTGTCGTCTGCAACGCGCCGATCGTCGAGGGCGCCGTCATGGCGGCGACCGAAGCTGCGGGCGGCAGCTCGTTGGCCGAGGTCAGGGCCGTGGCCGAGGAACTCTCTGCCGACTGAGGCGGCGGCGAAGCGATGATGGATGACGAGCATGCTTGATAAAGCGGACGAACAGATCTTCACCGGCAATGTGCGGTTGGTGCACGCGGTTGGCATGCACGCGCGCCCCGCGGTCAAGCTGACCAAGCTCGCCAAGAAATTCCAGGCGCAGATCTCGGTGCGGGTCGCGGGCGCGCCTGAATGGATCAATGCCAAGAGCGTGGCCAAGATCATGGCAATGCGCGCGGCACACGGCAGCACGATCGAGATCAAGGCCTCCGGCAGCGATGCCGAGGCTGCGGTCGCGGCGTTGGTCGATCTGATCGCAAGCGATTTCCCGGACGGAGCACCATAGCATGCAGGGCGGCGCTGCAGGGCTGGCCTACCGCGGCAGGACCGCCTCGATCGGCTTTGCCCATGGCCCGTTCGTCCGTGTCGACGCGGGCGCGGCCGGCGAGCGTGTGGCCGGCACACTGGTCGAGGAAGCGCTGGCCTTGCGCAATGCGATCGACGTCGCGAGTGGCCAGATCGCGGATCTTGCCGCCAGCGCCGGCGGCGAAGCTGCGCAGATTCTCGAATTCCAGGTTGCGCTGCTGGAGGATGAGGATTTGATCGAGGCGATCTTCGCGTCGATCGGCGAGGGACGTCCAGCCGATATCGCATGGCGTTCGACGCTCGACGCGCACATCGCCGACTACAATTCCGCACCGGACGACTATCTGAAAGCGCGTTCCTCCGATCTTGCGGATCTGCGCGACCGCGTGGTCCACATTCTGCGTGGCGACCAGGGGCAGCCGCTGAAGGTCCCGAGCGGGGGCGTGGTCTGTGCCGACGATCTGCCGCCATCGCGATTCCTCGAGATTGACTGGTCCGGCGGCGGTGGCCTGGCGCTGTTGCGCGGCAGCCCGACCAGCCATGTCGCGATGCTGGCGCGGGCGCGCGGCATCCCGATGGTGGTGCAGCTCGGTTCCATTCCGGACATCGGCACCACGGCGCTGCTCGACGGCGAAGGCGCGACGCTGGAGCTCGATCCCAACGCCGAACAGGTCCGCACTTTCGAGAAGCGGCGCGACAGCCATCTCAAGAGCAGAGCATCCGCGCGCGCGATCCTGCGGCGGCCGACAGCCTCCTGGCGCGGCGAGCGGATCAAGCTCTTCATCAACATCCAGCGCGTCGAGGATCTCGAGCATGCCGACGCGCAATATGCCGACGGCATCGGCCTGATGCGGACTGAATTCCTGCTCGCCGGCCGGAGCGTGCCGGACGAGGAGACCCAATTCCAGGCCTATGACGCGGTGTTGCGCTGGGCCGGCCAGCGGCCCGTCACCATCCGCACGTTTGACGCGGGAGGTGACAAGCCGGTGCCGGGCTTCACGATGGACGGCGAAACCAATCCGTTCCTCGGGGTGCGCGGTCTGCGCCTGTGCCTCGCCCGGCCTGAGATTTTCGCCGTCCAGCTCCGCGCGCTGGCACGCGCGGCGGTGCGTGGCAATCTCAAGGTCATGTTCCCGATGGTCACCTCGGCGGATGAGCTCGAGGCGGGACGGAAGCTGTTCGCCGATATCGTGCAGCGCTTGCAGGCGGACGGCATTGCCGCAATGCTTCCCGAGCTGGGAATCATGGTCGAAGTCCCGGCGGCGGCCCTCGCGGTATCTAGCTTCAAGGCCGCCTTCTTCTCGATCGGCTCGAACGATCTCGCGCAATATGTCCTGGCCTGCGATCGTTCCAACGGAGCTCTCGCCCCCTTGATGGACCCTCTGCATCCCGCAGTGCTCGAACTGATCGCGCGGACCGCGGAGCACGGCCGCCGCGCCGGCATCAGTGTCAGCCTGTGCGGCGACATGGCCGGTGATCCGCGCTGCCTGCCCGCATTGCTGAATTGCGGACTGCGCGAATTGTCCGTGAACCCCTCGGCGCTGGCGCAGATCAAGCACACCATCGACCGGCTGAGCAGCGGAGGCAGCGTTGGCTGACACGGCGGCCGATGAAGCGCCCGAAGCCGGCGCGGTTGCGGTCTACAAGCGCATCTTCAAGGAGGTGCTCGAGAGCCGCCCGTCCGGCATGCGGCTCCGGCTGGCCCATGCCATGGGAAAGAACCGCAGCTTCGTCAGCCAGATCAGCAACCCGGCCTATCCGGTGCCGATCCCGGTGCAACATCTCAACACGATCTTCGATGTCTGCCACTTCCCGCCACAGGCGAAGAGCGCCTTCCTTCGCGCCTATGCCCGCGCGCATCCGCGCCGCGTCGGCCGGCTGAGCGAAGGCTCGCACGAGCGGACGCTGACGCTGCATCTGCCGGATCTCGGCAGCGCCAAGCGCAACGCCGAACTTGACACGCTGCTGCAGGAGTTCACGCGGCGACTGATTGGCATCATGCGGGAAAAATAGGCGAGAAACGCCGAACGGACGAGGCGGGAGGACACCATGAAGAAGTTCATCAATGCGGTCGACAACGTGCTCGGCGAAAGCCTTGACGGTTTCGCGGCCGCGCACGCCGATCTGGTCGTGCTGGGCGCCGAGCGCAAATTCGTTCGCCGCCGCGAGCTGAACGGCAAGAAGGTCGCGCTGGTGTCGGGCGGCGGCAGCGGGCACGAGCCGCTGCATGCGGGCTTCGTCGGCTACGGCATGCTGGATGCCGCCTGTCCCGGCCAGGTGTTCACTTCGCCGACGCCGGACCAGATCGTCGAGGCCGCAGAGGCGGTCGCGGGCGATGCCGGCGTCCTGTTCATCGTCAAGAATTACGCCGGCGACCGCATGAATTTCGAGATGGCGGCCGAGATCGCCGAAGGCCGCACCGCCACCATCGTGACCGATGACGATGTCGCGGTCGAGAAGTCGACCTACAGTATCGGACGGCGCGGTGTGGCCGGCACGTTGATTGTCGAAAAGATCGTCGGCGCCGCCGCTGAGAGAGGCGCCGATCTCATCTCCTGCGTGGCGCTCGGCGAGCGCATCAACGCACAGACGCGCTCGATGGGCGTTGCGCTGACCAGCTGCACCGTCCCGGCTGCGGGCACGCCGACCTTTGCACTTGGTGAAGACGAGATGGAGATGGGGGTCGGTATTCACGGCGAGCCGGGCCGCCGCCGCGTCAAGCTTGCGCAGGCCGACGCCATCGCCGCCGAGATGATCACCGCGATCGCCGATGATCTTGGCGCGCGCGCCGGTACCGAGGCGCTGCTGCTCGTCAACGGCTTCGGCGGCACGCCGACGATCGAGCTCTATCTGATGTACAACGCGGCGCGCCGGATGCTCGAGGAGCGGGGCCTGCGCATCGCCCGTTCGCTGGTCGGCAGCTACGTCACGTCGCTGGACATGGCGGGCTGCTCGCTCACCGTGAGTCTGCTCGACAGCGAGTCCACAGCGCTCTGGGATCATCCCGTGCGCACGGCCGCATTGAAATGGTGACCACCGCGGCGAGCAGCCGCTGATTTTCAGATTGCGCCCTGACCGACGATGGAGCCGGGGTCTTAGGCATGCACCGGAAGTCGGCCGGTTCATCCTCCCTGAAACTGGCCGTGTCCCTTCGGGCACGGCATCTTTTTGTGTGCAGTAGACGATATCTCCGACGATCGATGATCGTGAGTGCCAAGTGATTCATCAACGCGTGGTGAGCGCGCTCGTTCACCACTCACGCTTTGGCAGCAACGTAGCCGTAATAATTCATAAGGAAATCCCCAATTGAGAGGGGCTTTTGGGCGCCACCCTTGCCCGGATGCGGGATCGCGTAGTCTCCCTTGCCCCATGTGAAGATCGTTGTCGTCACGTTTCCGTTCGACACTTGTATCCTGTCGCGTAAGACGACCCAGTGCCGCGTCAACACGGAGCCTTCATTCGACTGGTCGTCGTATTCGATCATGTTGGCGCTTATGAACAGGCATACGCGATATCCACCGGCAAGCAGGGCGTTGGCTTCGTTGACGCTGTCGAGGCCTTTGCTGAATTTCAGATTGGTCTCCTCGCGCACGTCCTGGTATCCGGCCTTGCGGAACCATTGCTCCATTTCGCTCGGCAAGGTGATCCCCGCGGCATCGCTTATTCTGCCGGTGTCGTCAAAATCGAGGAACCAATTTTCGGAATCGCGGATAGAGGCGCATGTCAGCCAATCGACGTGATCCAGCGAGTAGGGCGGCGTGTAGTTCTTCACGTCCTTTCCCGGCTTGATCAGCAGGCGGCCGAGGTTCGCCTGCCCCTTCTGATACAGGTCGATGGCGAACCGCGCATATTGTCCCGGCTTGTCGGATGCGTAGCTGAACATCAGCGCGGAGGGGCCGCACATGCTCGCCTGATCCTGATCTATCAGGCTCGGCTTCGCAATTCGCCTGAGGATGCCTATCCCGACGCGGTGTGGGTCGAGCTTCGGAAAGAATGTGGTCCTCGTGTTCTTGAGGAAATCGCAGACCATCTCGGCGGCGAGCTTCTTTTGATCCGAGTTGAGGTCGTACGGTCCAACCCCGAGCCACTTCTTCTTTTCGTCGCCGACGAAGAGCGTGATGAGCTTCTTCGAAGTCGGAGAAAGCGTTCTGGAGGTGTTTGCAATGGTGGTCAGGTCGTCCAGCTCGAATGCGGTGACCATGCCGTCCGCGACGGTCGCCCTGATGATGTCGACCACTTCCGCGTAATCCAGCCTGGAATCGTCGAGCAGACCCTTGCGAAGTGCGGCATCGACGGATGGCGTCGTGATCGCATCCCATTGGCCCTTGGGAGGAGGAGGCTTGGCGGCTGCCTTGGTCGCGAGGTCAACGAGCCGAGTGAATGTTGGTCCGGCGGGCCGGATATAGCCGTCCGGCGTGCCCGGGAAGTTCTTTTGCTGGAAATACAGAATCGAGTTGTAGAGGCTGTCGCTGGCGTGACCCGTCACGACCATTTGCGGTTTGAGCGTGGTCTCGGCACCGCCGTCGGAAATGGCGATCTTGTTGAGCAGCGAGATGACCAGCTCCTGGTCTTGCTTCCAGTTCTGGCAGCTGCGACCCGTCGCGGCAAACCGACCGACTTTGTCTTTCAATTGCGGCATGACCAATCACCAGCAATATGGTCGTTTTCAGTGGCGTATTGCGGGTTCGCGTTGGTGGTCGGCTGAAGCGTCCAGGCAAGCTTGTCGATGAATTCGTACTCAAACAGCGCCTGCGGGTAGGTTCCGAAATAGTATCCATACTGATGCAGAATCTTGGAGCCCTTTGCGACCATCTCGCGCTTCCATTTCAGGTCTTTGGCAGAGCTGAACTGAAATCCAATCACCACCGCTTAGTTTTCGTACGCTTCGGCAACTTGCAGAATGGTCGCGCGCGCGTTTGCTGAAGCGCCGGTTCAAGCGGCTCCCGATATCGCCATACAAGCTCCACCTTGCTCTGGCGCTGGCGCGAACCCACGACATGGAGATGCATCGGCGGTGTCGGCGATGCGCTTCGCCACGCTTGCAAGGCAAATGGGCCAGAACGGCCGGCCGCTCCCGATCGGCCTCACCACAGTGAGATCCATCGAAGGGCATGAGGTTGCCGTTACCGGGATCCCAGAAATGCGATGGTCAGCGCGCGCCTTTCGGCTTGGAGCCAAGCAGATCGTGCGTCCCACTGACGCTTAACGTTCCCGAGCACTCGAATCCCCCGAAAATGCCGCAGGAGCCGGTGACGGTGACGCGCAAGTCCTTGCGTTGATACAGGTCGACCGAAACGCCAAATCGCGAAAAATCATTGGCGCTGTTCGGCAGGATCAGGTCGATGTGATCGATCGCCCAGCGCGGCAGGTGAGGATTGCTCTTCCAGAACAGTTCATTGACGGCGTGGTGTCCGAAATTCGGTCCGACCGTGAGGGCGCCGTCCGCGCCCTCGAACACGAAGCCGGTCTCGTCGATGTGAACATTGACCCGGTCCGGCGCGACCGCGAAATGCAGCGACGTAATGTCTTGCGGCTGCGGGTCCTTGCCGAATTGCGCACTATAGTCGTCGCTCCATTGCCCTCGGCCGCGCCCAAGCCCGAAGCCGTGCCGGCCCGGGATGTCTCGCGTCGAAAGTGGCCGGTCGGATAGCTTTGGGCGCCAGATCTCCCGGAATCCCTTGCCGATTGTGGCTGCCATCGACAGATCGAGGGCCCAATGCGACGGCTTCTCCGGGCTTTTGCCTTCGGCGAAGGCGTCGAATCCGTCCGACGTCTTGGCAATGCGCAGCGTCTTGATCAGGTCTTCCCAGTCCTTGGGCAGGAACGTGACGCCGTCGAGCGTGCTCGTCGCTGCCGCGACGCCATACTTCTCCAATTGGAGTCGGATATAGGCCTTCTCGTCGTAGAGGCGGACATTGGGATTCGGCCCCGCGAAATATTTCGACAGATCGATCTGCGGCCGGAGCATGGTCAGCCGCGCCGCGATCTTGCGGTAAGTGTCGGTCGTGGTCGGGTCGGTGGTCGTCACGGTGCTGCCCTCCGAGTGAAAGCCAGTCCCCGATTGGTCTGGTCCGGCCGGGGCCGGGTTCAACTGAACCTCCCAACCGGAAACGCCGACCACCATTCGTGGAGCAGTGTCAACAGCAAGGACGATCCGATGTCACTTCGGAGCAGGGTGCTAGACGTACTCAACGGCCCGGCGGTCGCACGCATTCGCTTCCGGTTTCCGATCCGTGGCAGCCACGTGACGATTGCACCGCAAACGTTCCATCACGTCGCTCGCGCGATCCGGTTGGGACAGGTCAGCGTCAGAGTTCCGACGGACCTCGCGGCAAATGTTGCGGCACAATATAACGACGTCGCGCGGACCCGGGCGGACGGTACGGTCGTCGTGGCGAATACGCTGGAGGTCGTGTCGGCGACGGGGCGAATGGACGAAGCCTATATCGTCCACGAGGCCTTGCATGCGGCTTACGATCTGCTGCGTACCGGCCTTGACGGCAATGCGGAGGAGGCGTCCGCCTATGTCTGTACCGCGCTCTACTGCCGCATGACGGGCCTACCGCGACCCCGCTGGGCGAACGGCCCGATCTACGCCAATGCCGCGGAGGTCGCCCGAACGCTGCTGTCGCAATATCAGAAGGGTGATCCCGGCATTCCCTGGGTCGGCGAGCATGAATGGCAGATGCTGCGCGCCGGTGTCGGCCTTAGTGCGGTCTATGCCAGCGGACCTGGCGGCATCCTCACCGGGTGGCTGCTCGGCCAACAATACACCCACGACGGCTGATGGCACCGGGGGCGTCCGCTCCCACAAACTGGCTGCCGGCCCGGCTCCCTGCCGCCACTTCCTTACCGAGGTCGACGCCGTCGAAAGCCTCAGGCAACCAGCAAACCCAGCTTGCCGACAGTTGCCAGCGAACGGTCAACGCTCTGTCGGGTTGACAGCAGCAACGGCTCGGCCGGCTGGCCGGCATCATCCATTTGCTTGACCTGGACGGTCGGCCCGAAGGTTTCGGTCATTTCGGCTGTGATTTGCTCGATCGTCCGGGAGCCGTCGAGCAGCTGCAGGAAGTGGCGCGTCCTGTCGTCCTCCAACTGCACGGTCTGGTGAAGCAGATTGGTGACCAGCGGGCCGCTCTGGGCCTGCCTGCGGGCGAGCAGACTCGCCTGCGGACAATCCGTGACTTCCTTCACCAGAAAGGGCCGTGATTTCAGAAAGGTGACCTCGCCGCTGCAGGCCAGGATATAGAGCGCTTCCGTCAATATCCGTTGGTCATCGCCGGTTTGTCGGCCCTCCAGCAGCGTCCGGGCGCCATCGAGCAGTTCGGTGAATGAGAGTGCGCGCGGCCAGGCCCGGCCGAGGCAAAGATGTGCCGCCTTCAGGAGTGGATTGGTCACCGTGATTCGGCTGCCGTCCTGATTTTCAAATTCCATCTCGGAATCGTCCGTCAGGCAGGCGTCGGGGCGACGTGGGCTGGTGGTGCTCAGCAGATAGAAGGCGGTGATGAAGTCGAGATCGACCTGGCGGTCAAGGGAGATACCCTCGTGGCAGAGCAACGTACGCCGAAACCCGTTGCCGTCGATGAAGTCCTGGTATTGATCGCGCGCCATGAACTCGCTTTCGGGAAAGCGCTGCAGCGTGGCGCGGACCTCTTCGGTGTAGCCGGCAAGATAGCGCCGTGAGAAATCGGCGTCGCTCAGATATTGCAGGCCATGCCGACCGGCATCTTCGACGACTTCGTGCAAAAGGAAGGCCGTCGCGCCCTGATCGAGGTCGTCGTGAAAAAGCAACTCGTCCGGAGCGTTGAGCACGCGGGTGCACTGATCGCGCATGACTGTACCGTGCACCGAGTTGGACTTCGATCCTTCGCTGAGAAACTTCACGATGGCGCGAGCTTGTCCGACTTTTTCCTTCATCCCGGTGATACGCCGGGTGTGGTAGCGCATCATGTCGCGGACCATGTCGCGAAGATGCGAGAACGGATGCGCGTTATAACTGACGTAGCAGAGCCCCTTTGGCGCCAAATTCCGCTTGAAGATGGACATCATCTTCTCGCGCACGTTCGGTGGTACCCATGAATACACGCCATGGGCGATGATGTAGTCGAACTGTCCGAAGGCAGCGTCGACGTCCATGATGTCGCAATGCAGAAGCCTGATGTTGCTCAAGCCCAATGCGGCGATGTTTCGCTGTCCGCGTTCGATCGTCACGCCGCTCAGGTCGATACCGATGAACTCGCTGTCTGGATATTGAAAAGCCATCGGCAACAGATTGCCGCCAACGCCGCAGCCGAGTTCCAGGACCCGGCAGCGCTCGACCGCAGCCGGCTGCATGCCGTAGACCGCAGCGATCGTCGCCAGATGGTTCGGGTGAGTGAGCCCGTAGACATGCCCGGGATAATATACCTCATCGTATGGTGTGGTACCGGCGGTCGGCTGGCGGTGCTCGGTCTGGATGTTCATCGCAGTCAGTTCCACGAATATGCAAACTTGTCGTTCACGATCGAGACGTGCGTCTGCTTGACCTCCTCCTTGGCGAGAGACTTGCTAAGGAATTCGCGCGACAGTTCGGGCAGCAGCGTGTTGGTGATGATGTTATCGATCATCCGCCCGCCGGAGTCCGGATCGTTGCAACGGGATACGATGTGCTCGACGACTGCATCGTCGTAGCCGAAGGCAGCCTTGTGGTTATCGCGGAGGCGCTGTCCGATCCGGTCGAGCTGCAATCTGACGATGCCGGCAAGCATCTCGTCCGAAAGCGGGAAGTAGGGGATCGAGACAATGCGCCCAAGCAACGCGGCGGGGAACACCTTCAGCAGTTCCGGCCGCAGCAGCCTGGCGAGTTCTTCCGGCTCGTTGCGATACTTGGGATCGCGCGCCAAGCTCATGATGAGATCGGTGCCGACGTTTGTGGTCAGAATGATCAGCGTGTTCTTGAAGTCGATTCGCCGACCGTTGCCGTCTTCCATGACTCCCTTGTCGAACACCTGAAAGAAGATCTCATGGACGTCGGGATGGGCCTTCTCCACCTCGTCGAGCAGGATAACGCTGTAGGGCTTGCGCCGGACCGCTTCGGTCAGCCGACCACCTTCACCGTAGCCGACGTAACCCGGAGGTGCGCCCTTCAAGGTCGAGACCGTGTGCGCCTCCTGGAACTCCGACATGTTGATCGTGATCATGTTCTGTTCGCCGCCATAAAGGGTTTCGGCAAGCGCGAGGGCAGTTTCCGTCTTGCCCACGCCGGACGGTCCGGCCAGCATGAAAACGCCAATCGGCTTGGACGGGTTGTCCAACTTGGCGCGGCTGGTCTCGATTCTCTTGGCAATCATCGTCAGCCCGTGGGACTGGCCAACCACGCGGCGATTGAGAATCTCGGGCAGCTTCAGAACGGTTTCGATTTCGTCACGCATCATTCTGCCGGTCGGAATGCCGGTCCAGTCGGACACGACAGAGGCGACCGACTGCTGGTCGACATGGGCATAGATCATCCGCTTCTCCGGATTGATGCCCTCCAATGTCTCGAACTTGCCGCGCAACTCGACGCGTTTCGTGGCTCGATCTTCGTCTGCGTTCTCGGAGAGGATTTCGCGAATGCTGCGGATGTCCTTGACGAGTTCCTGTTCCTTGGCCCAGTCGGCCTCCAGGCCGGTCAGCTTTTCCTTCAGCGCCGCTATGTCGCCGTCGATCGCGGTGATGCGCTCGCTGTTCTCGTCCCCGAGATCGCCGTCGCTGACCAGCGCCGATCGCTCGGCCTCGCGTGCCGCGATGGCGACGCGAGCGTCCTCGATCAGGGCCGGCGTCGCGCTCTGACTGATGGCGACCCGCGCCGAAGCCGTGTCCAGCAGGCTGACCGCCTTGTCCGGCAGCTGCCGAGACGGAATGTAGCGATGCGACAGGTTGACCGCGGTCACGATCGCGGCGTCCGAAATGCGAACGCCGTGGTGCTTCTCCATCGGGCCGAGGAGGCCGCGCAGCATGATGCAGCAGGTCTCGACATCCGGCTCATCGACCTGGATCGGCTGGAAGCGTCGTGTGAGTGCGGGGTCCTTTTCGATGTACTGGCGATATTCTGCCCAGGTGGTGGCGGCGATGGTCCGCAGCGTGCCGCGGGCGAGGGGAGGCTTGAGGAGATTGGCCGCGTCGCCGGTGCCGGCCGTACCACCGGCCCCGATCAGCGTGTGAGCTTCGTCGATGAACAGGATAATCGGGGTAGGCGAGTTCTGTACCTCGTCGATCACCGAGCGCAGGCGCTGCTCGAATTCGCCCTTCATCGAGGCGCCGGCCTGCATCAGGCCGATATCCAGCGCGCAAAGCCTGACGTTGCGCAGTGGCGGCGGCACCTCGCCGGCGGCAATGCGCTGGGCGAATCCCTCGACCACGGCGGTCTTGCCGACGCCGGCTTCGCCGGTGAGGATCGGATTGTTTTGCCGCCGGCGCATCAGCACGTCGATCAGTTGGCGGATCTCGTCGTCCCGCCCAAGGATCGGGTCCATCTGGCCCGACCGGGCCTTTGCCGTGAGATCCTGGGAAAACCGGTCGAGCGGTGTCGTCCCCTTGGCATTCGCCCGGTCCGCACCATCGGTGCCGGCACCGGCCAATCCGGAGCCGTCCATCGGACGCATGGTCTCCTCCTCGGAGCCTGCCCAGATGGCGCGGTGCTCCGCAGCCAATGCGTCGACATTTATCTTGGCGAATTCCTGCGAGATGTTGTTGAGCGCACGACGGATCTCGTTCGATTTCAATCCGGCGACCAGGAGATGGCCGGTGCGGATCTGAGTCTCGCCGAAAAACAGCGTGGCGTAGTGCCAGCCACGGTCGAGAATATCGATCACCGAATTGGCGACGCCCGGCATGTCGGTTTCGTTCTTGCGAAAACCGTTGATGACGCCTGCGAGGTCCGACAGCAGCCGCGCGCGGTCGAGCTTGTAGTGATCCACCGACAGGCTGAGATCGGTCCGCTCCTGTTGCAGGATGTGAAACAGCCAGTGCGCAAGCTCGACGTTACGGTTGCTGGCGCTCTTGGCGTGGCGCAGGGCCTGTATGAAGGCGTCGTAGCCGGCCCGGTTCAGTTTGCCAGTCACGGCCTCAAGGCTGATGTCGGTCACGATGGCGCCTCCTGCTCAATCCCTGGACGATGCCGGGGTCGTCGCGGAAATCGGCTCGAATTCCCATGATGTTAGGACAATCGGAGCGATGCTTAGGTTCAAATCGGCGGCGCATCCGCCGCAGCGCTTCGCCGGGCTCTCAGACGTTCGGCAAGATGAAAGCGTGCATCGCGCCGATACTCCTCGGTCGAGGCCCAGTTCGGCGAGACCCAGCTGGTCCATCCAAGGCGTCCGCTCTGCCCCAGCTTCATCGGGACGACCGCTCCAGCCGGAATGGCGAGTTCCACCTCCCACTCGAGTTCGTCGCCGATATAGAAGTAGACGGCGTCAGCCAGGGGCTCGGACAGGTTCGGCGCCTCCGTGGGCAGGAACTGCTCGTATTGAGCAAAATCCTTCACGAACACGCGAACCCTGATCTTGTCTTCGACGCTGAACACGCGCGAGCCCAGAAGCGCGTCGTGGCCGAGCTTGGCGTGCGTCCCGCCGAGCCGGCTGCAATGGCTTGGGTCGAACGGGAGCCAGGTTCCAACGAACTCGTCGATCTCGGCCCTGACTTCGAACAGCCCTTGCAGGAGCCGCGCCAGTCGCGATGCGGATTTCGCTCTGGGTGAAACCAGTCCGGCGAAACTCAGCTTCGCCATGTCGGGCACGGTATCGCGATCGGCAAAAATATCGGAGCCGAGGCCGGCGAAGGATCCGACATAGGCAATGAAGCGGTCGTCGGATGGGCGATCGTGCTGGGCGATCGGCCGTGCATCTGCCCAGGCTCGAAAGAACAATTGCAGGAAGCGCCCGTTCAGCAGATCGAGAAAGCGGGGGAAAGCGTCATCCCGCATCAACTGCCAGCCGACGCTCTCATCGGTGGTGGCCAGCGGCAGCGCGCCCTGCGGTCCGAGCAGGCCGAGGAATTTGACCAGGATTCTGAGCCTGCCATCACGATCGTCGACCGAGCTCAGATTGGAGGCGGGAAATTCCAGATAGGGTGTTTGACCGAGGTCGACAAACTCCTCGCGACGCGCTGCACTGTCGCCGATCCGCGGCCGATCCGGATTGCATCGCTCGAGCTGGCGGAGCGTCTGAAAGAAATCGAACCGCCAGGGCTCGGCCTTCATCTGGTCGATTAGCGTCACAGCGGCCTCCGGGTACCCATGCGGGCAGGCCAACGCATGATCTCGCCGCGCTCCGGGGTCGAGATGACGGTCTGGGTGAAGGTGTTGAAGCCCGAATAGTCGGCGAAGAAGCGTTCCAGCACCGCCCCGAGCAGGAACACGCCGCTGCCCTCAAATGCCTTCTCGTCGAGCGTAACCGTGATCTCCAGGCCGCGCGCTGCGCCACTGCCGGTACGCTCACGCACCCGCCGCACCACGGGCCTGCTTTCGACGCTGCGCACGCCACGAATCTTTCGCTCGGTCGCGTCGTCGAACTGATCGGCGAACAGGGACAGCATCTCGCGCAACGAGCCGGCGTTCTTGCCGCCGCTGCGTTCCACGAGGCCGAGATAGTTCAAACTCAGCATGTTGATCAGGCGCCAACTGACGACGCCGCTATTGGCGATTTCGCTGCGGCTGCGCAACTGCGCCACCACCGGCTCGCGTGGCCGGGTGGGACCGGCTATGCACATCAGCTCGAGCGAGGTGTCGTCCAGCAGGCGAAAGTCGGCTCCGCCCTGGCCGACCGGCAGATGTTCCGTGAGATGCCGGTTGGAGCACAGCGCCCGGACGCTCAGTTCGGCGGCGGATCCGCCGCCGCTCGGGTCGCCGGGCTCGAGCAGCGAAAGAAACATGTCCGTCCCGGTGTAGTCGGAGGCCGCGCCATAGGTCTTCTCTTCGACGGTGCGGCGCCGCGGCAGCCGGCGAACCGTAAAGTAAAGTCCCTCGACCGATCCGGCTGTCCTGTCGACGGCGGCGGAGTACAACGGACGCACGCGGCGCTTGTCCTTTTCCGCCGGAAAGTGCGCATAAACCTCCAGCACCTGGTGCGGCTCGTACTCGAGATAGCGACTTCGGTCGGGTACCACGTGGTATTCGTAGGTATTCGACTTGATCGGGATGCGATCGCTGGTCTTCTCGAACAGGTTGATCGCCGGGGCGGTATAAAGACTGAAAGTATCCGCCCGGACCGAGGCGGCGAGCCGCGAGTTGTGCTCATCGAATGCGAAGACGATATCGATGGACTTGCTGCGTAACCGCGGCATCACAGCGCGAAGTTGCGTCAGATTGACGCCAAGGAACTTGCGCGGAAACACGAAATATTCCCGCAACAACTCCGAGCCGCGAAAGACCCGGTTGTCGTTCGGGAACAGGGATTCGTCCTCGCTGAAGCCGACTTGCTGAATACAGTCGTTCGGAGCCCGGATGACGACCGGATCGCCGAAATCGTCGAGATAGCGAAAATAGAGTCCGACGCAGTTCGAGGTCAGTTGTTCGTAAAGTGCGATGGCATCCGACTCTGCGCCAGTCAGGTAGATGGGCAGTTCGCTGGTGCGGCAGCCGGCGAACCAGGTGTCCGGCTTGTTGCGAGTCTCCGCGTCCGCCGGCTCCTCGTCGAGCCGCGCGGCGGTGCGGTGCGTCAAGGAGAGCCTGAGCCCCGCGATAACTTCTCCGCCGACTGGAATCCCGAGGGCCTGCAACGCGCCCGCGGTCGCAAAATATTCGGCGCCGGTGACATCAAAGGGCCAAAGTACGATATCGCGGCAAAGCCGGAACCGGCAGGCGAGGCTCCGCTCCCTTTCGCGATAGTTCGCGTCGAAATAGGCGCCCCGCGCAATCTTCTTGCCGTCGCGCAACGCCGGATCGGCGTAAGTTGGTTGAATCTTCACCAGCATGGCAGACGGAGTTGGCGCGAGATAGTTCGGAACCAACTGCTCAAGCAGGTTCGCCGTGAATTCGGGAAACTCGTGCTTGAGCTTGAGCTGAACGCGAGCGGCGAGAAATGCAGCGCCCTCCAACAGGCCTGAGATCATCGGATCCGAGCGGTCGCGGACCAGACCGCCGAGGCGCTCGGCGATGCCGGGATATTCCTCGGCAAAACCCTCCGCATGCTCGTACAGCAGCGACAGTTCACGATTGTAAAAGTCGAGGAACTCGCGATTCATGTTACAGTCGGTTGATCTGTATATCGCCGCTGTCGAGGTCGACGTCTGCGACGAATTCCACGGGCACGTTGAGCGGTTCGCATTTCAGGTCGGAATGCACGACGAAGCGCAGCTTGAGCTGCTCGGCGCCCACGGAGGTGTCGCGCCGCACCCGGATGGACTTGCGATCGAGTCTCGGCTCGTAGGTCGTAAGCGACATGCGCAGGGCATCGCTGAGCTCCTCGTCGGTGACTTCGTCGATCGAACGGTTTGCGATATCGGGGAAACCATAGTTCAAGATCGAGGTGCGGACGCAGCCGCGACCCGTCAGGTCAAGCGTCGATTCGAGGGCAATGGTATTGAGGAGTGTTTCGACGTCCTGCGAAACCTCGCGCCTTAGCAGCGTCTCCGAGATCGGGAAACGACCCGCGCTGCGCCGTCCCGCTATGACTCGCTCGCCGAACTGATCCCGCAGTTCAAGTGGTTTGCGCGCATCGCGCGCGTCATGAGCCGCACGAAAGGCCAGCATCAATGGCGGAGAGAGCCGGTCCTTCCTTGGCGTAACGGTCATTGACGGTCCCCGTACAGCTGGCGCCGATTGCCGCTATTGGCAACCGGCGCCGGGCAGGAAGCTTGCGATCAGGCCCATTCCTTGTTGGCCGCAACGTCCCATCCGAACACCGGAGACGCGCCGGCGCCGCCTTTTTCGGTCTGGGTCTTGTAGGTCATTTTGACCTTCTGGAAATTCAGGCTGACGTTTTCGGTGAGGCGATCCTCGCCGTGCGATCCGCCCGTCGATACGCTGGAGACCAGAACGTGCTTCATCTCGATCTTGAGATACTCGAGCGGGTGCTCACCGGCCTTGCGTACCGTGAGAATGGCGCTGTCGATGTGCTTGCCATTCGCGCAGACCTTGAAAAGCTCGGGTGTCGCCTTGTCCACGAAGTGCGTGAAGTGGAGGTCTTGAACGGCGACCTTGCCGGCGCCACCGCCCGAACCGCTGTGGAACGTGCCGCTTTGGCTCTCGCCGAACGACCAGCTCAAAATGTCGATTTCGTCCTTGTGTTTGTCGTCGAGCGACTCGCCCTTGATCGGATCGAGTTTCAAAAAGATGTCGACAGCCATAGCATAGCCCTTTCAGAATGCTCTGATGATAGACGGTTGCGATAGCGCGGCGTCAGGAGCTCGGGCCTGGCAGGCGCGAAACAAGACTGAGACCGACGTCCATCGCTTCCAATTGAAAGTGGGGACGGAGAAAGAAGCGCGCGTTGTAATATCCCGGGTTCTCCTCGTTTGCTATGACCTCAACCTTCGCAGCGGCCAGCGGCTTGCGCGCTTTCTGAGCTTCTGACGACAAGGCCGGATTGGCATCAACGTATTCGTTGATCCAGGTCTGCAGCCAGACCGTCAGCTCATCCTTTTCCTTCATGGATCCGATCTTGTCGCGAACCATGCACTTCAGATAATGCGCAAAGCGGGATACTGCGAACATGTAGGGCAGACGTGACGACAGGTTGTCGGACGCGGTTGCATCCACGCCCTTGTCGCCGAAATACTTCTTCGGCTTATAGAGCGACTGGGCGCCGATGAAGGCGGCCTTGTCGGTGTTCTTGCGATGGATCAGCGGGATGAGTCCCGCCTTTGCAAGCTCGTGCTCGCGACGATCGCTGATGGCGATCTCGGTGGGGCATTTCAGGTCGACGCCACCGTCGTCGGTCGGGAACGTATGCGTCGGCAGGTTGATGACCTCGCCGCCGGACTGGACGCCGCGGATGCGCGTGCACCAGCCGAACTCCTTGAAGGCGCGGTTGATGTTGACTGCCATCGCATAGGCTGCGTTGATCCAGCCGTATTTGTCACCGGTGTGCCCGTCCGTCTCCTCTTCGAAGGCGAACTCTTCGACGGGCTCCGATTTGGCGCCGTAGGGGAGGCGGCCCAGCGCGCGCGGCATGCACAGGCCGAGATAGCGCGAGTCGTCCTGATCGCGCAGTCCCTTCCATGCTGCGTATTCCGGCGTGTCGAAAACCTTGCCGATGTCGCGAGGGTTGGACAGTTCCGTCCACGAGTCCATTCCCATCAGCGTAGGCTCGGCGCCGCTGAAGAAGGGGGCGTGCGCGGCGCCGGCGATCTTGCTGAGATCGCGGAGCAACTGCACGTCGGTGGGAAGGTGGCTGAAATAATAGTCGCCGATCAGGCAGCCGAACGGCTCGCCGCCGAGTTGGCCGAATTCGTACTCGTAGATCTGCTTGAACAGGGGGCTCTGGTCCCAGCGCGCATCGGGATAAAGCCGCAGATTCCGATACAGCTCGTTCTTGGAGACGTTCATCACCCGGATCTTGAGATTGGCGTCGGTCTCGGAGTTGAAGACGAGGTAGTGGAGGCCGCGCCAGGCACTTTCGATCGCCTGGAATTCGGGCGCGTGCAGGATCTCGTTCATCTGCGCGGTCAGCTTCTGATCGATCCGCGCGATCATCTCCTCGATGGTGTCGAGCACGTCCGACTTGATGACGCTCGTGTCCTTGAGCGCCTCCTGAACGAGCGTGGACACCGCGTTCTCGACTTCGGTCGCCGCACGTTCGGTGCGCGGCTTGAAGCTTTGCTTCAGCAGGGCGGCAAACTCGTCAGCCTCGACGGTCCCGACCTTGGTGGTGGTCTCTTTATGGATTGCTTCTTTTGCCATGGTCCCCATTCCTTCCTTAGCTGTTGGTGTCGGCGTCGGTGGACTGGCTGGTCGCGCGCTCGCGCAGTGCGGCCATCAGTTGAGGATCGGCGAGGAGCTTCTTCAGCTGGTCCTCGGCGCCCACCTTGCCATCCATGTAGCGCAGCAGGTTGGCGAGCTGTTCGCGCGCTTCGAGCAGCTTGGCCGTCGCCGGCACCTGGCGGGCCACCGCCACCGGCGTGAAGTCGGAGATCTTGTTGAAGCGCAGGTTGACGGAGATCTTTTCGTCAGACCCGTCGCTGAGACGATTGGCGACGCGCGCCGTCACGCCGGGCTGGATCGCCGCCATGCGGTTGTCGAAATTGTCCATGTCGAACTCAAGGAACTTGCGCTCCTCGACCTTCGTCTTTTCGACGCCGGGGTTGTTGCCGGAAAGATCGGATAGGACGCCCATGACGAACGGCAGCTCGATCAGCCGCTCGGCGTCGTAGGGATCTTCGTAAGTGATGTGCACGCGCGGTGCGCGGTTTCGGCGAATGAATTTTTGACCGCTGTCGGTTGCCATTGGGTTGCCCTCTTCACAAAAAAATCTCTGCGGAAGCCGACTTGCGCGACGCAGGCAGGGGAAGTGCCTCGGTCTTTCGTCGGCGGAGCTTCCTTCCGTTCAGTTAGTCCCGTCGAACGGAAGGCGGGTTCAATTCGATTTATCGATCGCCTTCAGAGCGCCCTCGGGCAGCACTTCGTTCAGCAGGCTGAGGAAGTCTCGCTGTGCGAGTTCGCGTGCGCGATCGACCAGGAACGGGATCGGGCTGGACGGTTCTGCGGCCCGGAAGAAGGACGCGACCTTGCTCAGCAGGTCCAACGCCTGCGCTCTGTTTTCTGCCGCAAAAACAGCATCTTGAGCCTCGTTTTCGGCCGCGGATGGGAGCGAGGTGGCGAATTCCGCCATGCGTTCGATCGGCAGGTCGAAGACCTTGTCGCGACCGATATTGATGGCGGCGGTCTCCACGTGGGCCGGCATCAGCATCCGCATCACTTCGATAAACGATTTGCCAACCATGTCCTGCGCCTGCCGCACCAGCAACAGCGCCGGGCTCGACGGTTCCTTCCGAGCGAAGTAGTCGGCAGCCGCCGCCAGCGCTGCGGATGCCTGTCCGGGTGACGTCACCGCGCCGGCGATTTCAATCGGAAACTGCGGGCCGTCTTGACTAGACGCGTCCGGGGATGGGGCAGTTGCGGCCGGATCGCGTGCGGTGACCAGAGTCGCGAGCCAGCTGGCCATGCCATTCGCGACACCCGCCAGCCTGTCGAGACTGATGGGTTGCCCCGAGTTCAACTTTTCGTGCCAAACCGATTTGATGCCGGCGATCTCGGCAGCGACCGCCGAACAGCGGGCGCTCACCGCCTTGAGGGTGTCGAGATCGGTCTCGCCGACGATGCGCTCGATGGTTCCGAGATCTGGCATGTCGACATCGGCATCGGCGGCGGGAATTTCGCCCTTGGCAATCTGATAGGCACGGTAGTTGAGGCTGCCGTGCCTTCGATTTTCGATCAGGGGGAGGAATTGGAGCGGGTTGATCACCGTCGGAAACACGTCGATCGCCTCGATGGTGACGGCCCGAAAAGCATAGTCGCCGTCTTCGCCCCTTGGGTGAACCGCGTCCCATTGTTCGCGGAGCAGCAGGGTGGTTGCCCTCAGGCAGCTGAGGAAGCCATCGAGATCGCGGTTCAGGATGGAAAACTTGGCGAGCAGCATGGTCAGGCGCAGATCGCGGGTGCGAGCCAACAGGGGCTGCGCAGCGGCGAACTGGCCGGCAATATCGATGGCTTTTGGATCGAAGCGTCCGCGCTCTCCGTTCGCGTTGACGACCTCGAAATACGACATCGGCAGCAGCGATTCCGCAGCTGCGAAGAAATTCAGGTACTGGACGTCGCCGGCCGCATCGAGGTCAGGCCCGCAGGGATTGTCCGGGTCGATGGGCTGGGTCAGGAATACGACGTCGAGCATGCAAAGAGGATCCGTCTGCGGGGCCCTGATCCCTCCACCAGGTCCGTGACATCTGGCGGATCACGCGGGGGATCATGATCCGATTGACTGTTAGGTCAGATCAACGCCGGCCTCGGTTCATTCCCGGCATGATGGCGGTTTCCCGTGAACCAGCAAGCGCTTGGAACCGACTACATGAGTGCCGCAGCGGTTTCCTCGGGCGGGTGCTTTGCCGCGTCAGGTGACGGCGACGCCGGGCGGACTTGTCGGCCATCGCACCGATGGCCGGCTCGGATTTCGGTTGTTCGTGCTTGACCGCCCGATGCGCCGGTTGCGCAGCTGGTGCGGTCAACGAGGGAGTTTAACGCCCACATGGGCCAGCTTACCCAGGATACCCGCCTCTGCGAGCTCAAGACCCCCCTTGGCAAGGACGTTCTGGTTTTTGCCCGGTTCGAGGCCGCCGAAGGTCTGAGTGAACTGTTCGAATATCGCATCGAGTGTCTCAGCGAGGAGGCCGATCTCGACTTTGATCGGGCCATTGGCAAGCAGTGCACTCTCACCATCAAATTGCACGAGAAGGAACGCGAGTTCAGCGGCATTCTCACGGAAGCCCAGTGGCTGGGGGTGAAGAACGACTATTTCAGTTACCGGATCGTGCTGAAGCCCTGGTTGTGGCTGCTGTCGCGGACCACCGATTGCCGGATCTTTCAGGACAAGAAGGCGCCCGACATCATCAAGGAGGTCTTCAACGAGCGCGGCTTCACGGATTATGAGTCCAAGCTTACCGAAGAGGGCTCATGTCCAAAGCTCGAATATTGTGTTCAATATCGCGAGACCGATCTGGATTTCGTGTGCCGGTTGATGGAGCAGCACGGGATCTACTACTTCTTCAAGCATGAAGGCGGCAAGCATACGCTGGTGCTGGCTGACTCCAAGTCCTCGCATAGCCCAATCAACGGTCTCGCCAAGATCCCCTACATCCCGCTCACCGGCTCCGACCGTCGCGGCGAGCAGCACATTTATGAATGGGCTTCCGAGCGCCGGTTCCGCACCGGGAAGATCGAGCTCAACGATTACAACTACCAGAAGCCCAACGCGCAGATGATCAGCGACGCCAAGGGCTCCGAGCACTACACACGATCCGAGATGGAGTTCTACGACTATCCTGGCAAGTTCAAGGAGAAGTCCGACGGCGAGCGATACGCGAAGATCCAGCTTCAGGCCGAGCAGGCGATGGATCGGCGCCGCCGCGGCAACGGCGACGCCGTCAATCTGTTTCCCGGCGGACTAACCAAGCTCGAGAAGCACTCGAAAGACTCGCAGAACGTCGAATATCTCGTGGTACGAGCCGCTCATTCGTTTTCCATCGAATCCTATCGCACTGGCGGCCCCGGCGACGCCGGACAGCACGTTTACTTTGGCAGCTACGAATTTCTGCCAAGCGATCGGCCGTTTCGATCTCCCATGACGACGCCGAAGCCGAGGATCAACGGCATTCAGACGGCCAAGGTCGTCACCAAGGACGACAATTCGAGCGAGGAAATCGACGTCGAGTCGCTGGGCGAAATCTATGTTCGCTTCTTCTGGGATCGAAAGAAGAAGCGGTCGTGCCGGTTGCGCGTGGCGCAAGTCTGGTCCGGCAAGCGCTGGGGCGGTCAGATCATCCCGCGCGTCGGGCAGGAGGTGGTCGTGGAATTCCTGGAGGGGGATCCCGACCGGCCCCTGGTGATAGGGACCGTCTACAACGATGAATACAAGTTGCCTTACGACCTGCCGTCCAAGAAGACGATTGCGGGTCTGAAGTCCGACTCGACCAAGGGAGGCGGCGGCTACAACGAATGGAACTTCGAGGACAAGAAGGGGTCCGAGAAGATCACCGT
The DNA here is from genome assembly GCF_046718885.1 of Bradyrhizobium sp. UFLA01-814. NCBI lineage: Bacteria > Pseudomonadati > Pseudomonadota > Alphaproteobacteria > Hyphomicrobiales > Nitrobacteraceae > Bradyrhizobium > Bradyrhizobium sp. UFLA01-814. The sequence continues at coordinate 27,343 of NZ_JAQOSR010000074.1, forward strand.
GCACGCCGAGAAGGACTACGACGTCACGGTCCGCGACACCGAGACCAGGATCATCGGCGAGGCGGCGTTCGGCGGCGATACCCGCAAGACCACGCTCAAGAACGGCAACGACAAACTTGATATCCAATTGGGCGGCCAGCACATCAAGCTGGCGATGGATCAGTCCGTCGATGCAGGCCTGAGCATCACCCTCACGGCCAACGTCAATATCACTCTGCAGGTTGGTCCAAGCCAGATCATCCTGTCTCCAGCCGGCATCGTCATCAACGCGCCGACCATCACCATGACCGCGCAGGCCGCCATGGCGCTCGCGGCCGGCGGCCCGCTGGTTGCCCACGGCACGCCAACCATTGTCGGCTGACAGCCATGAATCAGGTTCGGTTCAGCACAGTCCACGATCTGTTTGAAGCCTATCCGCTGGCCCGCTACGACGTCGGCAAAGCCGCTCCGGACAAGTTGTCGTTGGATTTCCTGCAGGAGGCGGCCGATGCGGGCAACTGGCACCAGGCCGTATCCTTCTGCGCGTATCTGCTCCCCAGGCGCGTGGCCGTCGCCTGGGGCTGTCGCTCGTTGCGGCAGATGTTCGACCATTTCGACGGCAATGAAGGCAGGTCGCTCAATTTTGCCGAGACCTGGGTCCGGCAACCGGACGAGCAATCGCGCAACAAGGCTTTGGCGGTCGGCAATGCCAACGATCCCGAGCAGCCGGCGACCTGGCTGGCGCTGGCGGCGGGTTGGTCTGGCGGAAGCGTGGTTCCCGCGGAATTTGCACCGGTCGAAGCCAAGCCGGATCAGACGGCGCGAGCGGTTCGCGCAGCCCTTTTGATCGGCCTCTGTCGGCTTACCCGTGAGTCCAGGGACCGGATAATGACGGCCTGCCTGGAGGATGGTATTCAATTGGCACGCGGCGAACCGCGCCCTCCACGCTGACGAGACGATGTGATGGTGCTTCGCTTTAACATCGAGAACGAGCCGAACCTTCCAGACGGCGGCCCTGTGTCATTTACCGTCACAGGAAGGCGCTCGGTCGACATTGGCCGGGACCGCCATCTCGACTGGACATTGCCCGATCCGGCACGGATGATTTCGGGGAAGCATTGCGAGATCCATTATCGCGACGGCGGCTACTGGTTGCACGACGTCTCGACCAACGGCACCTTTCTCAATGGTGCCGACCAGCGCATACGGGGAGCGCATCGGCTGCGTAACGGCGATCGGCTCGTCATCGGCCACTATGTGATTGGCGTTTCGCTGGACCTGGATGAGCCTGCCGAGGGCACGCCGAGCCATGGCGCGCAGCAGCAAGCTCCGCTCGCTCAGCAGCACGCCGATTACCAGGAACTGTGGGCTCCCGGTCGCGACGTGCCGCCGCCAATCGACCCGCAGCAGCTGCGAAAGCCGCGCGAGGCCGCGCGGCCCGTCAATCCGGAATTCCTGGACTGGGCAGCGAGCGTTCCGCCGGCGGGCGTCGATCCTGTCCGGCATTCGCCACAGATGCCTCAGCGCGAGCCGCCGCTGCACGACGACATGAGCTGGGCAGCCGGTCCGGTCGCCACGCCAAAACCGCCGGTCGATGTGCTGCACGCGATGCCGACGCCGCGCCGACCGTCGGTATGGGCCGACGACGAAGCGGCTGTCCCGCCACCGCCGGCTCCCTCACCGGCAGGGCATGTGGGAGCGCCGCGGCCGCAACTGGCCGAGCCGGCACCGGCCACGGCCGCGTCGATCGGCAATCCCGAGTTTGCGCGCCTGGTCGCACGTGCTGCCGGACTGCCGGACGGTTTCTTTGCCGACAAGACCGAAGCCGAACTCGCGGAACAGCTTGGCGTCATGCTGCGCATGACCGTGGAAAACCTGATGGCCCTGCTGCAGGCGCGGACCCAGGCCAAGCAGCTGACGCGCAGCACCAGCCAAACCACCATCCAGGCCATCGAGAACAATCCGCTGAAATTCTCGCCGACCGCGGAAGACGCGATGCGTATCCTGTTCGGGCCGCCGACGCGCAGTTACCTCGATGCGCCGCATGCCTTCGCCCAGGGCTTCAAGGACCTCAAATCCCATCAATTGAAGACCTATGCGGCAATGCAGCATGCCGTCCGGGGACTGATCGCCAGTATCGATCCGACGCTAATGGCGCGCGAGCTCGAGCTTCAGCGCGGCGCAAGGTCCTTGTTTGGCTCGAACAAGAGCAAGCTCTGGGATGAATTTTTGACGCGCTGGAACGCGCATCTCGGTCGCGACGAGAGCGCGCCGATCGATACCTTCATGCTGCATTTCTCCGAATATTACGACCGCGCAGACAAGCCGGGGTCAAAGTGAACTGTCGGTGACGATGCAGTCGCCGATCATTGCCGAGTGGATGTAGGAATGTCCTGGTACAGCAAAGTTTTCTGGTCGGAAGGTCTGTTCCTGCGGCCGCATCACCTGCAGCAGAACGATCGCTATCTCGAGCATCTGCTGGAAAAGCGCGTTCGCTACACGACACCGTACCCCTGGGGCTTTGCCCAGCTCGAGATCGATAACGATCTTACCCAGCAGAGCAAGTTCGCCGTGCGCAGTGCGACCGGCGTCATGCCGGACGGCACGCCGTTCGATATTCCTGCCGACAGTCCGATCCCGGAAGCCATCGAAGTGCCGGATTCGGCCGCAGGCCAGATCGTCTGGCTGATGATGCCGGTCGCGGCGCCCAATACGCGGGAGGTGGATGAGGATCGCACCGACAGCGCAAGTCGCTACGTTCGGACTGCCGAAACGTTTATCGATTCAACCTCGGCGCTACGCATCGAAGAAGAGATCGACATTGTCTATCCGCGGCTCTCGTTCGAGCTGCGCAAGACGAGCAAGCCGGGATACATGGGTCTCGGCATCGCTCGCATCCTCGAAGTGCGCGACAAGAATATCCTGTTCGACGACAAGTTTGTGCCGCCGATGCTGGTCTGCGCTGCGCATCCGGTTGTCGATGGCTGGCTCAATCGAATCATTGGCTGGGTTGAGACCAAGCTCGACGAGTTGGCGCGCTACGCCGTCGACCCTTCGTCCGGCGGCGGTTTGCAGAGCGTCGATTATCTCGTGCTGCAGGTGCTGAACCGGACCATTCCGGTGCTGACTCATTTCAAGCGGTCCGGCAGCGTACATCCCGAGCGGTTGTACGAGGAACTACTGAGGTTTGCCGGCGAGCTTGCGACCTTCGCGACCACCGAGCGGCGCGCACGGGACTACCCGGCATATGATCACAACAACCTCGAATACGTCTTCACGCCCCTGGTGCGCGACATCCAGGATTTCCTGAGCGCGCGGCTGGGCAGGCGGGCGATTCGTCTGGAGATCATTGAACGCGCCCAGAACGCATTTGTATCGCCGATCCGCGATCGCGCGCTGTTCCGGAATGCGACGCTGGTGCTTGAGGTCGCCGCGCGGCGGCCCCTCGTGGAGATTCAGAATGAATTCCCGCATCTGTTCAAGGTCGGGCCCAACACAAAAATGACCGAGATCGTGCACGCAAACCTGCCGGGTTTGACCCTGGTGCATCTGCCGACGCCGCCACCGCACATCCGAGCCATCACTGACCACGTCTATTTCTATCTCGATCGCAAGTCGCCGCTGTGGCCCGAGTTCAGCACAGCGGCCTCAATCGGGATGCATTTTTCCGGCGACTGGCCGGAGCTTGAGTTGTACCTTTGGGCCATCCTGGAAGAGCGGCCATGACCGACAGGGACAAGCCGGTTAATCCTTTCGGTCGGGGTGAGCGGACCATCATCCGTCCGAACCCCGGCGGAAAGATGCCGCCGGCTCCGGCTCCTCAACCTCCGGCAGGCGAGGGACCTGCCAGCCGTCCAGGGTACTCGCCATCGCCCATGGCTTCGCCGGGTGGCCCTTCGCCACCGCCTTCATTTTCTCCTGCACCGCAGAGCGCAAGCTACGCCGCCCCGCCGACCAGCCAGCCCTCAGAGGAATGGATTTCGACACCGGCGCAGGCTCAGGCGACGCAACCGATCCTGCCGCCCGGTCCGCCCTTGCGTGTCGACGATCTGGTTGCGCCAAACGCCAATCCGGTGATGCGCGCCGGCGGCCCTTTGCTGCAGTTGCTTGGCCGGCTGCGTGTAGCACTGATGCGGGCGTCATTCGCGAGCCTGATGGAGCAGGTCGCCGACGCCATCAAGTTCTTCGAGAAGGATATCCGCTCGGCGGGCATTTCCGAGCACCAGGCCAATACCGCGAAGTATATCCTGTGCGCGACCGCCGACGACATTGTGCAACACATTCCGACCGACGATCGACACGTCTGGGCCCAATACTCGATGCTTAGCCGGTTCTTCGGCGAGCGCGTGGGCGGCGTACGCTTCTTCGAGATTCTCGACCATTTGAAGACCGATCCGCTTGTCAACTATCCGGTGCTCGAACTGCAGCACGCCTGCCTTGCGCTCGGATTCCAGGGCATTCACCGGACGTCGCCCGGCGGGCTTGCGAACCTCCAGGTGATTCAGCGCAACCTCTATGAAACGCTGCGCCGGGTTCGGCCCAAGCCGACCAATGATTTGTCGCCGCACTGGCGGGGCCAGGCCTTGGCCGGTCGGCGGAAGCACTTGCGCATTCCGGTTTGGCTGGTGGCGGCTGTGATCGCCGCGCTGCTGACGGGATCCTATTTCGTTCTGCGAACGTTGCTGGCTGGCCGTGCAGAGAATGCTGCGCAAGTCGCGCTGGCATTGCATCCCGGCGATCCGATCGAGCTCAAGCGCCGCGTCGTTGCGCCGCCGCCACCACCGCCTCCGCCGCCACCGCCGGACCGCATCACCCAGCTGCAGCGCATTCGCAACGCGCTTGCACAGGAGAAGACAGCGTGCGCCATGACGGCGGATCAGACGGCGAGTTTCATCGTGATCAGGGTGTGCGATCTCGCATTGTTTGCCTCTGGCCAGGCAACCATCCTGGATGGTTTCAAGCCGATCGCGGCCCGCGTCGCGGCGACGCTCGACAAGGAGCCCGGCCGAATCCGGGTGGTTGGCCATACCGACAGCTCGCCGATCCGCACCGTGCGTTTCCCCTCGAATTTCGAATTGTCGGTCGAGCGCGCCAAGGCGGTTGCCGCCGCGCTGAAGCCCGGCCTGGCCGATGGTTCGCGCGTCGATGTCGACGGCAAGGGATCGGATTCACCGATTGCCAGCAATTCGACTCCGGAGGGCCGCGCCAAGAACCGTCGGGTCGAAATCTTCATCGAACGTAGCGAATAGGCGGACGCCAGAAGCTCACGCGATAAGCGACAGGTACCGGTAAATATGCTCGCCAAGGACATACTACGCATCGTTCTCTATGGAGTCGGGCTCAGCTCGCTTGGGGCCGTGATCTACCTTGCCGGTCCTTTCGTTGCTTTCGGCGACTGGCATCCGTTGGAAAATCACATCGTCCGCCAGATCGCAATCCTGCTGCTCGGTGCCGCGGCAGCAGGCATCACCGGTCTTCATTTCTTCAAGCGACGCAAGAATGCCAAAGAGATCGCCGACGGCGTCAGCGGTGCGGACCAGGCTGTCAGCGACGAGCCGGTGCTCAAGGAGCGCATGAAGGATGCGCTCGCAACGCTCAAGACCGCGAGCGGCAACAAGTCCGGTTATCTCTACGATCTACCCTGGTACGTCATCATCGGCCCGCCAGGTGCGGGAAAGACCACCGCGCTGGTCAATTCGGGGCTCAAGTTTCCGCTCGCGCGCGGAGCGACGCCGGCGGCGATCGCCGGGGTCGGCGGGACTCGCTACTGTGATTGGTGGTTTACCGAGGAAGCGGTGCTGATCGATACCGCCGGTCGCTACACAACCCAGGATTCAAACAGCAAGGCCGACAAGGAAAGCTGGCTGTCCTTCCTGGACATCCTGAAAAAAAATCGGTCGCGCCAGCCGATCAACGGCGTTCTCGTCGCAATCAGTCTGGAGGACGTGCTGACGCTGCCGAAGCAGGAGCTCGCGCTTCATGCCGATGCCATCCGGATGCGGCTCCTCGAGCTGCATCAAAGGCTGAAGGTGAGCTTCCCGGTCTACGCGCTGTTCACCAAGGCCGATCTCGTTGCCGGTTTCACCGAATATTTTGCCTATCTCGGCGAGGCCGGCCGGCGCCAGGTCTGGGGGGCCACCTTCCAGACCGCCGACAAGACCCAGAATCTGGTGGGACAGGTCCCGGTCGAGTTCGATCGCCTGCTGGAACGCCTGAGCGAGGAAACGCTCGACCGTCTGCAGGACGAGCCGACGCCGCAGCACCGGGTGCAGTTGTTCGGTTTCCCGGCGCAGATGGCGCGGCTCAAGCCGCAAATCCACGATTTCCTCAACCAGATTTTTGAGCCGACGCGGTATCACGTGAACGCCAATCTGCGTGGGTTCTATTTCACGTCGGGCACCCAGCAGGGTACGCCGATCGATCAATTGATCGGATCGTTGGCGCGCACATTCGGTGCCGAGGAGGTCGGTGCCGGATCGTACTCCGGAACTGGCAAGAGCTATTTCCTCGCCGATTTGATTTCGAAGGTCATCATCGGCGAGGCCGACTGGGTCTCGACCGACCGTGCTGCGGTGCGCCGCGCCCTGATCTTCAAGGCTGCCGCGCTGTCGGTGATAGGTTTGGTGGCGATCGGGCTGATCGGTGCGTGGCTGACCAGCTACAAGCGCAACTCCGAGCTGATCGAGCAGAGCTTGCAGGCGGACAACGAGTATGCAACCGCCGGTGCGCCGCTCATCAAGCAAACGCTGATCGCCGATCATGATCTCGACAAGGTGCTGCCGCTGCTCTATCGGCTGCGTAACGCCCCGGCCGGCTATGCCTCACGGAATGAGCCGGTAGCACTTTCGGCGCGCTACGGGCTCAGTCAACACGCGCGCCTGTTATCGCCCGCGAAGGCGGCCTATCACACCGCGCTTGAGCGCATGTTCAGGCCTCGCTTGCTATACCGCCTGGAAGAGCAGCTCAATGCGCGCATCAACGAGCCTGCCTTCGTCTATGAGGCGCTCAAGGTCTACCTGATGCTCGGCGGCCTGCAATCCCCGGACCGCGAGCTCATCCGTTCCTGGATGCAGCGCGACTGGGCGGACAACCTCTATCCTGGCGCGACCAACGCGGAGGGGCGGCGCCTGCTCGATGAAAATCTCGTCGCCATGTTCGACCTCGAAACCGAGCAACCGCCGCTGGTCGAGCTTGACGGACGGCTGATCAAGCAGGCCCAGAATTCATTGGCGCGCCTCAGCGTGTCGCAACGCGCCTACGAGTTCCTGAAGTCGGAGGCTCGTGGATCGACCGCCGGCGACTGGATCGCCAGCCGCCGGGGCGGTCCGGACGTGGCAGTTGTCTTCGAAACCACGACTGGGCAGCCCTTGGACAATGTGCGGGTGCCCGAGTTCTTCACCTACAACGGCTTCAATCAGAAGTTCATCGCTCGACTGCCCGGATTGTCGGAGCGTATGAAGCGAGAGCGGTGGGTCTTGGGTGACGCCGGCCAGCAATCGGCGATCGACCAGCAGTATGACAATCTGGCTGGCGATCTGCTCAGCATCTACTCCAATGAGTTCGTGACGACGTGGCGGACTGCGCTCGGCAGTCTGCGTCTGAAGAAATTGCTCGCGGACAAGCCGAAATACGAGGTGCTGAGGGCGCTTTCGGCGCCGACCTCGCCGATGCGGCAAATCCTGGAGTCGGTGCGCGACGAGACGATGCTGACCAAGGAACGCCCCAAGCCGGCGAACGGCGGCACGCCGGCCGCGCCGCCCGCGGTGACCACGCCAGCGCTGTTCAACAATGCCCAGGACGGTACGCCTGGCGCGGCGATCGAGTCGCAGTTCAAACCCTACCATGCAGTGCTTGAAGGGGAGAGCACCCGCCGGCCGATCGACTCGACGATCGCAAACCTGAACGACATCGCGCAAAATCTGACGCTGATGGTCGAGAATCCGCAGCTGACGGCGCAAGCAACGGCGGGGCTTCAGACCCAGGTTGCAGCGCTGCGCAACAATGCCTCGCGTATGCCGCCACCATTTTCCGATATGCTGCGGGCGGCGGCCGCGGAGTTCGAAGGCAGCATCGCCGCCTCCACCGCCGGTCAGATTCTGCAGTCGTTGCGCGATCAGGTCACGCCGGTCTGTCAGCAGACGGTGACCAACCGCTACCCGTTCGTACGGAGCAGTGGTCAGGAAGTCCCACTCGCGGATTTCGCCAAGCTGTTCAGCCCGAACGGTGTGATGGACAAGTTCTTCAGTCAGTTCCTGGCGCCTTATGCGGATACGTCGCGATCCGAATGGGTCTGGCGGAAGGAGAGCCCCGTCGGCCGATCGTTCTCGCCCGACACATTGAAGCAGTTCCAGAATGCCGCCTATATCCGCGATGCCTTCTTCCAGACTGGCGGCGGTGTGCCGGCGGTGTCCTTTGCGATCCGGCCGCCGGCTGCGGCCGGACCGGGCATCACAGTCAAGACCGAGATCGGCGGTACGACGATCACGAGCCCAACCACACCAGGACCAGCGGCAACTCCCTCCATGTTTGGCGCGCCGCAACCCGCTCCTCCGCCGCCGCCGCCGCAGAGCAATTCACCGACTACGGTGCTCTGGCCCGGCCCATCGCCGCGGACGGCAATTTCGGTCAGCAACGAGACCGGCTCGCCATCCGTACTCGAGCGCATCGGTCCCTGGTCATTGTTCCGAATGCTGGAGGCCGGCTCGCTGGTCGCCAAGGCGGAATCCGCCAGCGCAACGTTCATTGTTGCCGGACGTGAGCTCAACTATCAGATTTCGACCGGGTCGTTGCGCAATCCGCTAAACCTGTCAGTGCTCCGCGAGTTTCGTTGCCCGACCGGAATATGACCATGCGATGCGGCTTATTCGGCAAGATCGGCGCGAAGCGTGATTTCATCGCGATCGCGACGCCGCGCAGCTTCCTGGAAGTCTGGGAGCCGTGGGTGCAAGCTGCCATCTCCGCGAGCCGCCATCAACTCGGCGCCGACTGGCAGGAAGCATTCCTGACCGCGCCGATTTGGCGATTCTGGCTTGGCGGAGCGATCTGCGGCACCACCGTCGCAGGAGCGATCATGCCGTCGCTTGACGGCGTGGGGCGATACTATCCGTTGACGCTGCATGCGGTGCCGGATGGCGACGCCGCGCTGCCGCCGCCGCACATCGATCCGCAGGACGGGTGGTATGGGCAAGTGGAGACGTTCCTGCTCTCGACCCTGGACCGGGCTGCGACGTTCGAGCAGATCTCCGATGCACTGGATCGTCTCGCGCTTCCACGTCTGCGGACGCCGGGAACTGATGGACCGCCGATCGTGTCGCTGAGCGACGCGACGCTGGGAATGGTTTCGTCGGTCGATGGGTTTGCCGAGTCGTTCGGCATGCTCTGCGGCGCCAACCCTCAAGTCTATGCTGCGGCCAGTTTCTGGTGGACCGCCGGGGGCGAAGGGTTCTCGCCGATCGCACTCTGTTGCCGCGGATTGCCGGATCCGTTTCACTATTCCACGTTGCTGACCGGCGACGTTGGCCGCGAAGTGTCCGGGACGGGATGACGCGCGATGGTACACGTCCCCTCCTTGTTCGATGTCGGTAGCGTCACTCACGCCGGACGGGTGCGGGCGCGGAACGAGGATTCATACCTGGTAAGAACCGACGTCGGCCTGTGGGCCGTCGCCGACGGTATGGGCGGTCACGAGGCAGGCGATCTTGCCAGCCGCATCGTGGTGGAGTCGCTTGATTCCATCGGCGCGCCGGACTCCGCGGCAGACCTGTTGGCGCAATGCGAGGCGCGTCTGTTCAGCGCCAACCAGCAGATTCTGGCACTCAGCCATGCAAGGCAGGGTGCCATTGTCGGGACCACAACGGCTGTCCTGCTCGTACGCGACGGCCATTACGCCTGCATCTGGGCGGGTGACAGCCGGGTGTACCTGATCAACCGCCACGGCATCACACAGGTGTCGCACGATCATAGCGAGTTGGAGGAACTGATCGCTGATGGCGCGCTATCACGCGAAGAGGTCCATGACTGGCCGAGCAATGCCATCACCCGGGCCGTTGGTGTCGTCGCCGACCCCGAGCTTGAGGTGGTGACCGGTCCGGCCGAACCGGAAGACATCTTCGTGATTTGCAGTGACGGCCTGACCCGACACGTGCGGGACGACGAGATCGAGCAGCACGCGGCCACTCGCCTTGCCCAGACAGCCTGCGACGACATGCTCGCGCTCGCGCTTGAGCGCGGCGGGCTCGACAACGTCACGATCGTGATCGTGCGATTGCTCGCGCCACGGTCCTCAGAGCCCACGAGGACGCCGCTCGATCAGGAGCCGCGACCATGACCGCGAACGATCCGTTTCGGTCATCCTACCGCGGTGTGCCGGCCGGCACGCGGCTCAACGGCATTTACGAGATCGAGGCGATGATCGGGGCAGGCGGCATGGGGGAGGTCTACCGCTGCCGCGAGATCCAGACCGGATCGCCCGTCGCGGTCAAGATGCTGCTCCCCGACATGGTCGACAACGAGGCGGCGCTTGCGCTGTTCCGGCGGGAGGCAGCGGCACTTCATAATCTTCCGCACGAAGCAATCGTTCGCTACTTCCTGTTCACGGTCGAACCCGCACTGCAGCGCCCGTATCTGGCGATGGAGTTTGTGAACGGACGCTCGCTGTCGAACATGCTCGACGATGGGCCGCTGACCTTCGAAGCGCTGATCAAGTTGATGCAGCGGGTCGCATCGGGCCTTCAAGCCGCTCACGAGCACGGCATTGTCCATCGCGATGTCTCCCCCGACAACATCATCGTGCCGCTCGACGATGTGAGGCGGGCGAAGATCATCGACTTTGGGATCGCCCGGTCAACGCAGATGGGTGACAAGACCATCATCGGTTCCGGCTTCGCCGGCAAGGACAATTACGCGTCTCCGGAACAGGTCGGCCTGTACGGCAATGATGTCACCGCGAAGTCCGATGTCTACAGCTTTGGTCTCGTGCTGTTCCATGCCTTGACCGGACAAAAGCTCGATATGGGCGGGAGCCAGTTTCAACTGGTCGAGAAGCGTCGGCGTGTGCCCGATCTCGGCGCAGTCGACATGCGCATCAGGCCACTTCTCGAGAGGATGCTGCAGCCAGACCCGGCCTTGCGCCCGACCATGGCGGAGGTCGCCAACTGGACGCCGGCGGGTTCGGCGCAGCCGTCCGCAGCACCGCTCTACGGCTTCGATCCATTGGCGAAGTCGCAGGCTGGTATGTCTGCGCCGCAGGAGCGGGCGCCATCAACCACGCGGAACTCCCGCCGCATCTGGCTCGGCGCCTGCGTCGCGGCGCTGCTGCTTCTGCTGGGCGGCGGTGGGTACACATTCTATAAATTTGTCTGGAGGACATCGGGCTTGGCGGCTTTGCCGCCACCTCCGAAACTCGCCGGGACATCCACGCCGCCGAGCGAGCCTGCTCCGCCACCCCCGACACGTCAGGAGCCGGTGAAGCTGCCGTCTCAGCCGACGTTGACGCCGTCTCCGTCCCCCGACGGGCCGGGTCGAGCCGAGCGCATCCGCAAATATGTCGCCCAATATGCGGGCGGCGACTGCTTCTTCATCCTGCCTGTTGCCGTGAGCTCAAGCGCAGCCGTCATTGAAGGCTTCGGCGCTTCGACCGCCCCGTTCGATACCTTCGACAAAGCGTTTCGAAAGGAGCAGGGATTTGAGGCTTCGGTCGGCGTCAGGCAGGTGAATCAGGCACAATGTCCGGCCGTCAAATTCCTCAGTCAGGTCGGAAGCGATCAAGCGCGTGCGCCGCGCATCAACCTGTCGGCGACGGAGCTGAAGGCCGGCGAGACCCTCAACGGGACCGTCGAAAATTTTGCCAACCGGGTGGTGGAACTGCTCATGGTCTCGGATCGCGGCGAGGTGCGCAGCCTGTCCTATCTCCTGAAGCCGGGCGTCGACTCGCTGTCCTTTGCCCTGCCGATGGAGCGCACGACCGGTCCGCAACTCCTGTTGGCCGTCGCAGCCCCGCGGGTTCTGGATTCATTGCGCCAGCCGCGACCGATGGCTGCCGACACATTCTTCCTGCAGGCGACGAGCGAAGCTCAACGCGGCAACGTGGCCATCACCGCGGCTGGACGCTATGTCATGCTCACCAATTGAGCCGGCGTTCAGAACTTGCCGATCATCAAGATCTTCAGGTCGGCATCCGGCTTGAAGTCGCTTGCCGTGAACTGCCGTGCATTGTCGGCAGATGAGGGCTTGAGCCGGCCAGGACAAAAACTGACCAGACGGTCGTCGCCGCCGGGATCGATCGTCAACGTGAAGGACCGGATTGGACCCGCCCAGTTCGCACCTGTCTTGAGCACGTAGGAAATGCGCCGCTCCTGCAGCTTTGCGGTATTGGCCTGGCTGTCACCTGTGCGCTTGTCCAATTCGGCAAGGAACGCATACGTAACGCAATAGTCTCTCCTGTACC